>NZ_JAFCSZ010000004.1:0-264578 GCF_049895765.1 Caulobacter sp. DWR1-3-2b1 | reverse complement strand
TCGCGACCGTCTTCTGGTTGATCCCGTGCCGCCCGGCCAGAGCCCTCAGGCTCTCTTGACTATGCTGTATCGCTCGACGGACCGCCTCAGTCGTGCGGGCGCTTCCGTGCAGTATCTGGCCCATAGTGCTTCCTTCCACTCGGCGGAAAAGATTGCACCATCAAAGCCCGGGACCAAACACCTAGCGACCCGAGGTTAGCGCGAGCGCTTCCACTCTTCGTATTCGCGCTTGTCGCGATCCTTGTCGCTTTCGCCGGGGATCACGGCCTTGCCGGTGGCGACCACGGCCTTACCGCCCATCTTGGCGGCGCCGCCGACGACAGCGCCCGTGACGCCGATGGCTGTGCCGGCGACGGTTCCGACGGCGGCGGCTGCGAGACAGCCCTGCAGGGTCAGGCCAAGCGCGACGAGGGCGGCGGCGGAGATCAGACGTTGGACGGTCATGGCGCGCTCATATCGGTAAACAGCGGCCATCACGATGGCTAACAGATCTTAAGACCTCATGAGCGAGCCGGTGCGACTAATAGGCCTCGTCGAGCGAGATCGCGTCCTCGTCGCGCCGCCACGGACCCTTGTATTCGGGCGCGGCCCGACGCCGACGATCGGGTCCGAAATAGTTCTCGCAGCGAATGAACTGGCGCGGCTGTTCGATCAGCAGGGTCAGGCGGTGGATCACGCTGCGGGCGGTGACCGGTTTGGTCAGGAACTCGTTGACCCCGGAGTCGCGGGCTTCGTTGACCCGCCGCTGGGTCGAGTGGCCAGTGATCATGATGATCGGCGCGAACGGATTGGGGCTATCGGGCGAGCGGCGCAGCAGGTTGACGAAGTCGATGCCGTCCAGACCGCTCATCGACAGGTCGGTGATGACGATGTCGATGGGCACGCGGCGCATCATGTGCAGGGCCTCGGCGCCGTCCAGGGCTTCGAACACCTGGCGCACACCGATGGCGCGCAGAATCTCGGTGAGCAACAGCCGCATGTGCTGGTTGTCATCGACGAGCAGGATTTTCAGCAGGTCGAAGCGCACGCGTTCTCGTTGTCAATCGACGCGCGTCAGCGCAGCCAAAGCCAGGTGGTCCTTCGAGGCCCGCCGCCTGATAGGGAATCATTACAGCTTTGCAATGTGTCAGGTCAACCCGAAAACCTGAATGTTTTCAGTGGTCATACCACATCGACCAAGGTTCGTTGACCAAAGCTCGTCAGAAGCGCTCGAACTGGCCGGGTCGAAATGCGCCGCCGCCGGTCTGGGCGCGGTGACGCAGGAAGGCGTCGGCCAGCACGCAGGCGGTCATGGCCTCGACCACCGGCACGCCGCGAATGCCGACGCAGGGATCGTGGCGACCCTTGGTGCGCAGCTCGATCTCTTGGCCGGCTTCATTGACCGTGTCGCGCGGGATCAGGATCGAGGAGGTCGGCTTGAAGGCCACGCGCGCCACGACAGGCTGACCGGTCGACAGCCCGCCCAGCACGCCGCCGGCATGGTTGGTCAGGAACACCGGGCCGTCATTGCCCATGCGCATTTCGTCGGCATTGTCCTCGCCCGTCAGGGCGGCGGACGCAAAGCCCTCGCCGATCTCGACGCCCTTGGCGGCGTTGATCGACATCAGGGCAGCGGCCAGTTCGGCGTCCAGCTTTCCATAGAGCGGCGCGCCCCAGCCCGCCGGCACGCCCGTAGCCTCGACCTCGACAATGGCGCCGGTCGAGGAGCCGGCCTTGCGGATCTTTTCCAGATGCTCTTCCCAGACCGGAATGATCGCGGCGTCGGGCGACCAGTAGGGATTGTTCTCGACCTCGCTCCAGTCCCAGCGCGAGCGGTCAATCGCATGCGGGCCGATCTGGACTAGGGCCGCTCGCACCGTGACGCCGGGGATCACCAGTCGGGCGATGGCTCCGGCAGCGACGCGTGCGGCGGTCTCGCGGGCCGAGCTGCGCCCGCCGCCGCGATAGTCACGCACGCCGTACTTGGCGAAATAGGGATAGTCCGCATGACCCGGTCGGAAGGCCTGGGCGATCTCGCCATAGTCCTTGGAGCGCTGGTCGGTATTTTCGATCATCAGCGAGATCGGCGTCCCCGTGGTGCGCTGGCCATCGGTGCGGCCGTCTTCGAACACGCCCGACAGGATGCGAACCGCGTCCGGCTCCTGGCGCTGGGTCACGAACTTGCCCTGGCCGGGCCGGCGCTTGTCGAGGAAGCCCTGGATCATCTCGGCCGTCAGGGCGATGCCGGGAGGGCAGCCATCGACCACGCAGCCCAAGGCCGGGCCGTGGCTTTCGCCCCAGGTGGTGACGCGGAACAGATGGCCGAAGGTGTTGTGCGACATGCCGGGGCTTCTAGCGGAAAGCGGAGGAGGGGGCAAAGCGAGGCAGATCCTCCCCCTTCAGGGGGAGGCGGCCGAAGGCCGGTGGGGGAAGGTCGCAATGAGTCAGCAGAACTTCCCCCTCCGTCGCCTGCGGCGACACCTCCCCCGTCAGGGGGGAGGACTTGAATTATCCCCGAACCTTCGCCGCCTCGGCCAGCCACAGCTCCAGGTTCGTCCACCCCGAGCCGTCCTTGGCCAACGCCGCCCCGTCGGCCTTCTTCGGGTTCAGCCCGCGCTTGGCCTCCCAGGTGTCGGGCATACCGTCGCCGTCCGTGTCGGGCGCGGCGACGCCGGGCGCCAGGGTCGGCCAGCCGCCGACACTCTGCTCGGTGTCGATGATCCTGCCGGTCTTGTCGCGAACACCCGCGAGGATCCGGGAGTCGACAGCGTCGCGCGCAACCGAGGCTCCCGCATCGGCCAGCACGCGCTCATAGGCGCTGGCGGCCGGATCGGCAGCGATGGGCGCGATGTCGATCGGGGCGACCTGGCGGTAGCCTTCCACCTGCAGGCCGGTGACCAGGCTCCACGGATCGGCGGGCGCGACACCGTTCATGCTGTTGCCGGCGAAATACGCCTTGGCCAGGCTGTTGCTCTCGTTGAAGGCGACCGCCTTCTTGCTGTCGGGACCCATGACATAGGCGTTGTCGACGAAATTGTAGGCGACCAGCGCGGCCTTGTCGGCGTCATAGCCCGAATGGCCGCCACCCCAGTTGTAGAAGACGTTGGAGCGGAATTCGATGAAGGCTCCGACCGGGTCCTTGTCGGGCCCGTCATAGTTTCCCGGGCGCGGCATGCGGGCCATGTGATTGGCCCACAGATTGTGGTGGAAACTGATCTTCGAGCCCTGGCCGCCCCGGATCAGGCTGCCATAGCCATGGTCGCCCTTGGCGTGGACCGACTTGGCCAGGCTCTCGGCGATGATCGACCACTGGACGGTCAGGTCATAAAAGCCCTGCTCGGGCGGGGTGAAGCGCGCCGAGGCCGACAGGGTTTCGTCCACCGACCAGCTGGCCGAGACGTGGTCGAGGATGATCCGGCGGCCCTTGGCGATCCAGATCGCGTCGCCCTCGGTCCTGCTTTCGGCCCCCAGGCGCGAGCGGATGAAGCGGATGACTACGTCGTCGGCGGCCACGATCAGGGTCTGGTCGCGCACCGTGATCCCGCCGCCCGGCGCGGTCTGGCCGGCGATGGTGATCTGGCCGTTGGAGATCTTCAGCGAGCTTTTCAGCGGGATCGTGCCAGCCACGTCGAACACCACCGTGCGCGGCCCCTTGGCTTCGACCGCAGCCCGCAGGGAGCCGGGGCCGTCATCGAACAGATTGGTGACCTTGATCACCGCCCCGCCCCGCCCGCCAACGCTGAGCCGGCCCGCGCCCTCCGCGCCCGGGAAGGCGACGATCTCTTTGGGAGCGGCCACGCCTGACGCGGTGGCGCAGGCGGTGAGGGCGACGGCCCATCCAAGAAGAGGGGCGACGGCGAGGCCGGCGGAACGGTGGAGGTGGCGGCGCATCGGTTTCATCCCGTTGATTGGCGTCTCGGGCGCCAGTTTCGAGGTGCGAAAATGCCGGTGAGAAAGAGGTTTGTCCACCGGTGTCATTTCATGCCTCGACCGGCGTCGGGAGATGACGTCGGAGGGGGCGTTCCAGCTGTGGACACAGGCTCACGACCTCACGCGGAAAACCGCCGAGTTGGTGGGAAGGGTCGCGGAGCGTCCGGGCCTCGCCCGGATGAGTGAGTAGTGAATACCGTTTCGACGAAGACAGACGCTCCGCGTGATCGTTATCCCTCTGGCCGGGGTGCGCAGGCCTTTTCAGCCTTTTGCCCCACCCGGGCTTCTCCCCTTCGTAACCGGACCCAGCCCTTGAGCTGCAGCCTCGGTTCTCCCGGAGGACCCGGAGCGGACCTTCGGACGGGCGGGGACCCTGGCAGATCCCCGATGGACAGGTTTACGTCCCCTGTCCTCCTTTAAGCACGCCGACACGGACATTCGTCCGACCGGTGGCCCCGCTCGATCACCCCTGACAGCCGCTACGGTCGCCGGCCTAGCGCCCTTCCCGTGCTGTCAGGTGGAAACAGTATGCGGGCGGTTTCGGCGCCGAGGATTGGCGCGATGAAGAATTTTACAAGTCCCTGATCTGATTTGAGTTTATGCCGGAAAGAACGGGGATACAGCACAGCCAATCCCCATTCTCCCGCTAAAACCTCGTCATCCGGGGACCTGTTCGCGGGACCCTTTTGTCCGCTGCAAGTGCTGAGCAGAACGAAGCGCTCCAGTGGAAGCTGAACCATGGGTCCGGGAACAAGTCCCGGGATGACGGAGGTTTATGGATGGTCCGCGCTCATCTTCGCGCCGGAGGGAGCCATCCTTAAATCTCACGGCGAGACGATCGCCTGACTGGGAAGGTCTCTCCGCCGACACCGGTTTGCGACCGGCCGCGCCGCGGCGGTCCAGAGGGCCGTCCTGGACAGACCTTTCCAGTCCGGCACGCTGCAGCCTCCAAGAGATTTAAGGATGGGCGGGGCGCGGAGCGTCCGCTAACGACCTGCACCCAAGTCGGACCTTCACGGACCACCTCCTCAATCCACCTTCGCCAGCACTCGCCGCAGCGTCTCAACCACCTGATCCACCTGCGCCTTCTCGATGATCAGCGGTGGCGAAAGCGCGATGATGTCCGCCGTCACCCGGATCAGCAGGCCGGCGTCGAAGGCAGCCTCGAACACCTCCATCGCCCGCGCCGTGGGGGCGCCGGCGCGGGGTTCCAGCTCGATGCCGCCTATCAGGCCAAGGTTGCGGATATCGACCACATGGCGGGCGTCCTTCAGGCTGTGCATGGCCTCCTGCCAGTAGTCCTCCATCCCCGCCGCGCGGGCGAAGAGGTCGTCTTCCTTGTAGGTCTCCAGCGTCGCTATGCCCGCCGCGCAGGCCAGCGGATGGGCCGAATAGGTGTAGCCGTGAAAGAGCTCGATGGGGGCGTCGGCGCCCTCCATCATGGCGTCGTAGATCTTGCCGCTGGCGGCGACGGCGCCGCATGGAACGGCGGCGTTGGTCAGGCCCTTGGCCATGCAGATCAGGTCGGGGATGACGCCGAAGCGATCGGCGGCGAACGGGGCGCCCAGGCGGCCGAAGCCGGTGATCACCTCGTCGAAGATCAGCAGGATGTCGTGCTTGTCGCAGATCGTCCGTAGGCGCTCCAGGTAGCCCTTGGGCGGGATCAGCACCCCCGTCGAGCCGGCCACCGGCTCGACGATCACGGCGGCGATGTTGGAGGCGTCGTGCAGGGCGACGATGCGCTCCAGATCGTCGGCGAGGTTGGCGCCGTGCTCGGGCTCACCCTTGGCCAGCAGGTTGCCGGCCACGCCGTGGGTGTGGGGCAGGTGGTCGACGCCGGTCAGCAGGCTGCCGAAATACATCCGGTTCTTGGGAATACCGCCCACCGAGATGCCGCCAAAGCCCACGCCGTGATAGCCGCGCTCGCGGCCGATCAGCCGGGTCTTGGTCCCCTTGCCGCGCGCCCGATGATAGGCCAGCGCGATCTTCAGGGCGGTATCGACCGACTCCGAGCCGCTGTTGGTGAAGAAGATCCTGTCCAGGCCCTGGGGCGTGATCTGGGCCAGCTGGCTGGCGAAGGCGAAGGCCAGGGGGTGGCCCATGTTGAAGCAGGGGGCATAGTCCATCTCGGCGGCCTGCTTCTGGATCGCCTCGCGGATGCGGGGGCGGTCATGGCCGGCATTGACGCACCACAGGCCCGAGGTGGCGTCGAGGATCTCGCGGCCTTCGGGTGTCTTGTAGTGCATGTCTCTGGCGCTGGAGAGCATGCGCGGATTGGCCTTGAACCGCCGGTTGGGCGTGAACGGCATCCAGAAGGCGTCGAGGTTATTGGCGCCGAAATCGGGCATGGCGGGTCTCGAGAGCTGGCGGCTGGGCTGGTCTTGGGCGGGAGATCATGCACTGTGATCGCAATTGGCCGCTTTCTGGAAGCCCTCCCGTGTCGACCGCCCCGCAAAGAGTGCCGCTCGCCGATTCCACGGCCGTGCATGATCAGGTCTATGACCAGATCCGTCAGGCTCTGATCACCGGCCGCATCGCGCCCGGGGTGGGGGTCAGCCTGCGCAGCCTCGCCGCCGAGCTGGGGGTCAGCCCGATGCCGGTGCGCGACGCGGTCAGACGCCTCGTGGCGGAACGCGCCCTGGCGATCAATCCGGCCAACAAGCGGCTCAGCGTGCCGTCCCTGACCGCCGGCCGGCTGGAGCAGCTGTCCCAGGCCCGGCTGTGGATCGAGCCCGAGCTGGCCGCCCGCGCCGCGCGCCTGGCCGATGAGGCATTGATCAGGGCCCTGCAAGGGATCGACGCGCGCCTCGACACCGCGCTCGCGGCCGGCGACGTCGATGGCTACATGACCGCCAACCACGCCTTCCACTTCGCGATCTATGAGCGGTCCGGGGCTGATGTGCTGCTGTCGATGGCCGGCGGGCTGTGGCTGCAGATCGGGCCGTTCATGCGGGTGGTGTTCGGCCGCGTCGGCACCGGAAGCCTGCCGGCCGACCGTCACGCCGAGGCTATCGCCGCGCTGAAGGCCCGCGACGCCGAGGGCGCCCGCCGCGCCATCGCCGCTGACCTGTCCGAAGGCATGGACAAGATGCGGGCCGCTGTCGAGGCCGGGTCGTGAGGGCCTGGGTTGACACGCAGGCTCGGCCCAAGAACTGTGATCACAGTTTGAGGAATGCGCGCTCGTGACCTTGCCCACCGCTATCACCCACGAGGACGGCCGCCGACGCGACTTCGGTCTGCGCAGCAAGCGCCTGGTCTGGATCAATGGCTGGGACGCCTGCGACTTCACCATGCCTTTCGGCGGCTTCAAGCAGTCCGCCTTTGGCCGTGGCCGTAGCCGCCGTGAGTTGCACAAATACGCCGACCTGAAGTCGGTGTCCCTGACGCTGAGGCCGCCAAAATGACTCTGGCCGTCGTCCAGTCGAGCACCCTTCAGGGGCTGATGCAGAGCGAGGCCGAGCGCTTCGTGGCCGAGCATCCGCGCAGCGTGGCGATGGCCGGGCAGGCGGCTCAGGTGTGGCGCGGCGGTGTTCCGATGCACTGGATGGGCGACTGGGCGTGCCCCTCGCCGATCTTCGCGATGCAGGGCGTCGGGGCGCAGATCACCGACGTGGATGGCAAGCTCTACGATGACTTCTGCCTGGGAGACACGCCGTCGATGTTCGGCCATGGCGACGCGGCGGTGGCCTTGGCCGTGTCGGACCAGATCAGGCGCGGCGCGGGCTTCATGCTGCCGACCGCCAGTTCGATCATCGTCGGCCGACTGCTGGCCGAGCGTTTCGGCCTGCCGCTGTGGCAGACGGCGACCACGGCCAGCGACGCCAACCGCGCCGCGATCCGCTGGGCGCGGGCGGTCACGCAGCGGCCCGTGATCCTGATCTTTGACGGCTGCTATCACGGCATGGTCGAGGACGCCTTCGTCGTGCTGAGAGACGGCGAGGCGGTCATGAAGCCGGGCCTGCTGGGTCAGGTCCACGACCTGACGGCGACCACTCGCGTCGTGCCGTTCAACGACATCGCGGCGCTGGAAGCGGCCCTCGCGCCCGGCGACGTCGCCGCCGTGCTGGCCGAGCCGGTGATGACCAATTGCGGGATGATCCTGCCGCAGCCCGGCTTTCATGGCGCCCTGAGATCGCTGACCCGCGACGCCGGAGCCCTGCTGATCCTCGACGAGACCCACACCCTGTCCAGCGGTCTCGGCGGCTATGCCGGCCTGCATGGGCTGGCGCCGGACATCTTCGTGGTCGGCAAGGCCATAGCCGGCGGCGTGCCGGCTGCAGTGTGGGGCGTCACGGCCGACCTGTCGGCGCGGATGGAGGCGGCCCAGGCGCGGATCGGGCCGGGCCAGTCGGGCATCGGCACCACGCTTTCGGGCAACGCCCTGGCCATGGCCGCCATGCGGGCCATGCTGACCGAGGTCATGACGCCGGCAGCTTATGAACGGATGCTGGCGGGGGCCGAGCGCCTCGTGACGGGCCTGAAGGCCGTGATCGCGGCGCGGAAACTGCCGTGGTCGGTCGTCCATGTCGGAGCCCGTATCGAACTGGTCTTCGCCGATCGTCCACCGAAAAATGCCGCCGATATGCGCAAGGCGCTGGACCACGACCTCGTCACCGCGCTTCATCTGTGGCTGATCAACCGGGGCGTGCTGATCGCGCCCTTCCATAACATGATGCTGGCGTCGCCGGTGACCGAGGATGCGTCGATCGACCGTTTGGTCGCGGCGGTCGACGGGTTCGCCGGGGCGCTCGAGGGCCTATCCGCATGACGTCCCCCATGGTCGCCGATCCCCAGGAATGCCGCGACTTCCTGGCCGCCAATTCCGGCGTGAAATATGTCGAGGTGTTCTTCACCAGCATGACCGGCGTGCCACGCGGCAAGCGGCTGAGGGTGCATGAGCTGCAGGCGGTCTATGACTATGGCCGCTTCCTGCCCGGCTCGATCCTGGTGGTCGACACCACCGGGGCCGACTGCGAGGACACCGGCCTGGTCTGGGAAGACGGCGACGCCGACCGCCGCGCGCGGCCGGTTCCGGGCACGCTGACGCTCGCGCCGTGGCTGGGCGACGACACCGCCCAGGTCATGCTGTCGATGTACGAGCTGGACGGGACGCCCAACGACCTTGACCCTCGCCACGTGCTGCAGCGGGTGCTGGACCGCTACGCCGCCGACGGCCTGACGCCGGTCGCGGCGTGCGAGCTGGAATATTATCTGGTCGATCTGGAGCGCACTGCCGACGGCGATCTGCAGCCGCCAAAATCCGCGCTCACGGGCCGTCGGCCGCACGGCATCGAGGTCTATGGCCTGCCTGAGCTGGAGGCGATCTCGCCGTTCTTGCGCGAGCTGTGGGAAACCGCCGACGTCATCGGCGTGCCGCTGGAAGGCGCGATTTCGGAGTTCGCGCCCAGCCAGGTGGAGCTGACCCTAAAGCACAAACCCGAAGCCCTGCGGGCCTGCGACGACGCCCTGCTTTACAAGCGCATGGCCAAAGGCGTGGCCCTGCGCCACGGCTGCGAGGCCACCTTCATGGCCAAGCCGTGGGCCGACAAGGCCGGCAACGGCTTCCACGTCCATGTCAGCTTTAACGACAAGGACGGCAACAACCTCTGCGCCGACGAGAACCCGGAAGGCTCGCCCATGCTGCGCCAGGCCATCGGCGGCATGAAGCAACTGCTGGGCGAGGGCATGGCCATCCTGGCGCCGAACGCCAACAGCTATCGCCGTTTCAAGGCCAACAGCTATGCGCCGGTGGCGGCCACCTGGGGCGTCAATAACCGCACCGTGTCCTTGCGCATCCCGGCCGGACCTGCTCCGACGCGCCATGTCGAGCACCGCGTCGCGGGGGCCGATGGCAACCCATACCTGGTGATGGCCGTGCTTCTGGCCAGCGCTCATCACGGCCTGACCAACAAGATCGATCCAGGCCCGGCGGTGGTTGGCGACGGCTATGCCGCCGCGGCCAAGGAGAAGTCGCGCCTGCCCGCCAACTGGTTCGCGGCGGTCGATCTGTTCGACCAGTCCAAGGTGCTGCGTGATTATCTGGGCGACCGCTTCGTCGACATGTTCGTGTCGGTCAAGCGTACCGAACAGGCAAGGTTCTTCGAGGTGGTCACCAGCCTCGATTTCGATTGGTACCTCCGCAACGCCTGACGGCCGAATGGAGCAGGGCTTGAGTTGAACCGTCGGCGGTCGCCGGCATCGAACGGAACGGACAGGGGAGTTTCGAGACCATGGGTACGCTCACTCAAAGAGGCATGAACCGCCGCTCGCTACTGACGGCCACCGGCGCCGCGGCCATCGGCCTGACCTTCACCGCCTGCGGCCAGAAGCCGGCTGCGCCGGCGGGCGGCGAGGAAGCCAAGCTGAACTTCTACAACTGGGACACCTATATCGGCGAGACCACCCTGGCCGACTTCAAGACGGCCACGGGCGTCGATGTGAACATGAGCCTGTTCGCCACCAACGATGAGCTGTTCGCCAAGCTGAAGGCGGGCAATCCGGGCTTCGACGTGGTCGTGCCGTCCAACGAGTTCGTTGCTCGCATGGGCCAGGCAGGCATGCTGGAAGTGCTGGATCACACCAAGATTCCGAACATCAAGAATATCGACCCGGCCTTCATGAACCCGGAATTCGATCCGGGCCGGAAATATTCGATGCCCTACACCTGGCTGGTGCTGGGCATCGGCTATCGCAAGAGCAAGGTGAAGGGTGTTCCCGATAGCTGGAAGCACCTGTTCGACAGCGCCCAGTACAAGGGCAAGATCGCCCTGCTGTCGGAAAGCGCCGATCTGATCCGCCTGGCCGCCAAGTACAAGGGCCACAGCGTCAACAACATCCCGCCCGAGCTGATCGTCCAGATCGAGGCGATGCTGATCAAGCAGAAGCCCTTCATCAAGGCGTTCCACGACGACAATGGCCAGGACATGCTGGCCTCGGGCGAGGTGGATCTGGTCCTCGAATACAATGGCGACATCGCTCAGTTGATGAAGGAGGACGACGACGTCGGCTTCGTGATCCCCAAGGAAGGATCGCTGATCAATTCCGACACCCTGTGCATCCCCAAGGGCGCGCCGCGTCCGCTGAACGCCCACAAGTTCATCAACTATCTGCTCGACGCCCAGGCCGGGGCGGCGATCTCGAAGACCATCCTCTATCCGACGCCCAATGCGGCGGCCAAGGCCCTGATGCCGGACGACTACAAGAACAATCCGGTGATCTTCCCGCCGCTCGAATTGATGGCCAAGTGCGAATACGGGGCGTTCGAGGGGGCCGAAAAGGCCAGCCAATATGAGGAAGTCATCACGCGGGTGCGGGCGGCTTAGTCGGGCGCAAAATCCTCCCCCTGGCGGGGGAGGTGTCGGCGTAGCCGACGGAGGGGGAAGTGTCGGCTTGGTCATTGCCGACTTCCCCCACCGGCCCCCGATCAAGTCGGGGACCGCCTCCCCCTTCAGGGGGAGGATCTTTGAGGAACGGGATCATCCATGGAACAGAGTTGGAAACAGGCCAAGGCGGTGTTCGCGGGCGCGCTAGGCCCGCCGCTGTTCTGGCTCGTCCTGTTCTTTCTGGTCCCGCTGGCCATCGTCTGGGCCTACAGCTTTGGCCACAATGACGGCCTGACCGAGATCGCCATCACCGGCACCTGGGCCAACTATGCCCGGGCGATCGAGCCGCTGTATCTGAAGATCTTCGTCAAATCGGCCTGGGTGGCGGCGATCACCACCGGGCTTTGCCTGGTGATCGGTTTCCCCGTCGCCCTGGCCATCACCTTCGCGTCCGACAAGGCCAAGACCTGGCTGCTGCTGCTGATCATGCTGCCGTTCTGGACAAACCTTCTGATCCGCACCTATGCCCTGATCGCGGTCCTGCGAACCGAAGGCTACGTGAACATGGGCCTGGAGTGGCTGTGGACCGGCGGCGGGACGCTGGCGGCGCTCGTGGGCTTGCAGCCGTTGGGTGATTTCCAGCCGCTGGAGCTGCTGCACAACAATTTCGCCGTCATCCTGGGGCTGATCTACGTCCACCTGCCCTTCATGGTGCTGCCGCTCTATTCGGCGCTCGACAGGCTCGACAAGTCGCTGCTGGAGGCCAGCCTGGACCTCGGCGCCGGTCACATGCGCACCCTGTTCAAGGTGGTCGTGCCCCTGGCCCTGCCGGGCATCGCCTCGGGCGTGCTGATCACCTTCATCCCGGCGCTCGGCGCCTATCTGACGCCCGACCTGCTGGGCGGCCCCGACAGCCAGATGATCGCCAATGTCATCGAGCGCCAGTTCAAGCGCGCCAATGACTGGCCGTTCGGCGCGGCCATGTCGTTCCTGCTGATGTACATGACCTTCATCGCCATCGCGATCCAGGCGGTGCTGTCTCGCAAGACGCCGGAGGCCAAGTGATGGCCAAGCGCAACGCCCCCGGTCCGCTGGAATATCTCCGTCGCTGGCAGATGCAGGCCTGGCTGGCCGCCGTGGCGATCTTCCTCTACGCGCCGCTGGTCGCCCTGATGGCCTTCAGCTTCAACGACAGCCGGCGCAACATCGTCTGGAAGGGCTTTACGCTCAAATATTACGAGAAGGCCTTCAAGAACGAGGGCCTGATCGAGGCGTTCGGCAACAGCCTGACCATCGCGGCGGTGTCGACTGTGATCAGCGTGGCGCTGGGAGCCATGGTCGCCCTGGCCCTGTGGCGGTTCCGCTTTCCGGGCAAGACCGCGCTGAACGGCGCCCTGGCCTTGCCCATCGTGGTGCCCGAGATCTGCATGGGCGTGGCCATGCTGGTGTTCTTCGCCAAAGTGCTTCCGTGGCCGCAGGGTATGGTCTGGCCGCTAAATCTGGGCGCGATCATCATCGCCCACGTCTCGTTCTCGTTCCCCTTCGTGGCGGTGGTGGTGCGGGCGCGCATGACCAGCTTCAACCGCGAGATGGAGGAGGCAGCCCGCGATCTGGGCGCCGGCGAGTGGCGGACCATCAAGGACGTGATCCTGCCGCACATGACGCCGTCACTGGTGGCCGGGGCGTTGCTGGCCTTCACCCTGAGCCTGGACGACTTCGTCATCACCTTCTTCACAGCCGGACCCGACACCGTGACCTTCCCGGTGAAGGTCTATTCGATGGTCCGCTTCTCCGTGACACCCGAGGTCAATGCGGCCTCGACCATTCTGATCGTGCTGACCGTGATCCTGACGGCCGTGGCCCTGAAGGTGCAGGGCAATTCGGCCGCGACGGCGGGTCATGGGAGAGATGGGAAATGAGCGTCTCTCTTCAACGGCTCTTCCCGGCGAAAGCCGGGATCCAGATTCAGCCTGAGCTTTGGCCGTCCATAGCTCCTCACAGCCCTACGATCTGGGCCCCGGCTTTCGCCGGGGAGAACGGATCTATTTTGTGTGTCGGGGGATCGACGACGTGACCAACCAACCCATCATCACCTTCGAGAACGTCACCAAACGCTTCGGCAAGATGGTGGCCGTCGACAATGTCTCGCTGTCCGTCGAGGAGGGCGAGTTCTTCTCGCTGCTGGGGCCGTCGGGCTGCGGCAAGACCACCCTGCTGCGGATGCTAGCCGGGTTCGAGACGCCTACCGAGGGTCGGATCCTGATCGACGGCAAGGACGTCTCGACCGTGCCGCCCAACAAGCGGCCGGTGAACATGGTGTTCCAGTCCTACGCCGTGTTCCCGCACATGAGCGTAGCCGACAATGTCGCCTATGGCCTGAAGGTCGATCGGGTGGTCAAGGCCGAGCGCGACCGGCGCGTCGAGGAGGCGCTGGATCTGGTGCAACTGGGCGGTCTGGGCGGGCGCAAGCCGGACCAACTGTCGGGCGGCCAGCGCCAGCGCGTGGCGCTCGCCCGGGCGCTGGTCAAACGTCCCCGCGTGCTGCTGCTCGACGAGCCGCTGTCGGCGCTTGACGCCAAGCTGCGCGAGCAGATGCGCACCGAGCTGTGCACCCTGCAGGAGAAGGTGGGCATCACCTTCATCATGGTCACCCACGACCAGGACGAGGCGCTTGCGCTGGCAACGCGCTGCGCGGTGATGAACCGGGGCGTGCTGCAACAGGTGGCCACGCCCAGCGATCTCTACGAGTTCCCCAACAGCCGCTTCGTGGCCGACTTCATCGGCAGCGTGAACCTGTTCGAGGGCGTGCTGGCGATCGACGAGCCCAGCCATGCGATCATCCGCTCACCCGACATGGCCGTGGACATCTTCCTCGACCACGGCGTCACCGGCCCGCGCGGCGGTGCGGCCTGGGCGGCCATCCGGCCCGAGAAAATCGAGCTGCACAAGCGCCCCGAGGGCTCGGAAGCCCCCAATCTCGGCGACGCGCCCAAGGGGGCCAATGCGGTGGCGGGGATCATCCGGCACGAGGCCTATCTCGGCGGCGCATCGGTCTATGAGGTCGAGATTGCCACACCTTCTGGAAGTGGGCGGCGGATCAAGGTTCACCGCTCCAACCTGACCCGCTGGGACCAGGAAGACTTCAAGCTCGGCGAGGACGTCTGGCTGTGCTGGCACGCCTGCTCGCCTGCGGTGCTGTTGTCGTGAGCATGGCCATCTTTAATCCGTTCTTCCCGGCGAAGGCCGGCACTCAGATCCTGCCTGAGCGTCTGGGGATGACGCCCTGTCTGCCTCGACCAAATCCGCCGGTGTTGGTGGGTTCGATCTGGGCCCCGGCTTTCGCCGGGGAGAGCGGGAGTTTGTAAATGACCCGTCCCGTCGCCGGCATCATCTGCTGCACCCGCACCGTCGGGATCGAACCGGCCCAGGCGGTGATGAACCGCTATGTGGCGGGGGCGATGCGCTACGCCGATGCGGCGGCCCTGCTGGTTCCGTCGATGCCCGAACTGATGAAGGCGTCCGAAGTCGCCGCGCGGCTGGATGGCCTGATGCTGACCGGCAGCCCGTCGAACATGCAGCCGGGCCTCTATGGCGCGGCGGTCGACGATGCGCCGGGTCCGTTCGACGCGGCGCGCGACACCATGACCGCCGACCTGATCAAGGCCATGCTCGACCTGGGCCGGCCGGTGTTCGGGGTCTGTCGGGGCTTTCAGGAGATCAATGTGGCGTTCGGCGGGACCCTGCGCCGCGACATGGCCGCGAGCCCTGACCTGATCCCGCACCACGCGCCGGACGAGGTCGATTTCAACGGCATGTTCGACCATGTCCACCCAGTCGACCTGACACCCGGTGGCGTTCTAGCCATGGCCTTTGGCGCATCGAGTGCTGCGGTCAATTCGGTCCACTACCAAGGCGTCGACCGGCTGGGCGAAGGCCTCTCCGTCGAGGCCCGCGCGCCGGACGGCGTTGTCGAGGCGGTGTCGGCGGTCGTCAATGGCGCGCCCGTGCTGGCCGTGCAGTGGCACCCCGAGTGGAAGCCCGAAGCCAACCCGCAGTCCCAGATCTTTTTCCAGCTTTTCGGACGCGCCCTCAGAGGCGCGCCACTCGTCGGTCCCGCCTTGGCGGGAGCGCCCCAAGAAAACAGCGTCCAGGAGTCCGCCGCATGACCGTCCCGATCCGCAACCACGATATCGCCGAGCTCAAGCGCCTGGACCTTGCCCATCACCTGCCGGCCCAGACCGACTACAAGCTGCAGCAGGAGCTGGGCGGCAGCCGGATCATCACTCGGGCGGACGGGGTCTATATCTACGACGGCGAAGGCCATCAGATCCTCGACGGCATGGCCGGGCTGTGGTGCGTGAACGTCGGCTATGGCCGGCAGGAACTGGCCCAGGCGGCCTATGACCAGATGCTGGAGCTGCCCTACTACAACACCTTCTTCAAGACGGCCTCGCCGCCGCCGATCCGGCTGGCCGCCAAGATCGCCGAGAAGATGGGCGGCCAACTGACCCACGTGTTCTTCAACTCGTCGGGGTCCGAGGCCAATGACACCGTCTTCCGCCTGGCCCGCCACTATTGGAAAACCAAGGGCCAGCCGCAGCGCACGGCCTTCATCAGCCGCTGGAACGCCTATCACGGCTCGACCGTGGCGGGCGTCAGCCTGGGCGGGATGAAGCACATGCATGCGCAGGGCGACCTGCCGATCGCCGGCGTGCACCACGTGATGCAGCCCTATCAATTCGGCGAGGGCTTCGGCGAGGATCCGGCCACCTTCCGCGACCGCGCTGTCAAGGAGATCGAGGACAAGATCCTCGAGGTCGGTCCCGAGAACGTCGCCGCCTTCATCGGCGAGCCGGTGCAGGGGGCGGGCGGCGTGATCATCCCTCCCGACGGATACTGGCCCGCCGTCGAGGCGGTGTGCCGCAAATATGGTATCCTGCTGGTCTGCGACGAGGTGATCTGCGGCTTCGGGCGCCTGGGCCAATGGTTTGGCCACCAGCACTACGGAATCAAGCCCGACATGATCGCCATGGCCAAGGGCCTGTCGTCCGGCTACCTGCCGATCAGCGCCGTGGGCGTGGCCGATTTCATTGTCGCCGAGCTCAAGGAAAAGGGCGGGGACTTCATCCACGGCTTCACCTATTCGGGCCATCCGACCGCCTGCGCCGTGGCCTTGAAGAACGTCGAGATCATGGAACGCGAAGGCCTGATCGAGCGCACCCGCGAGGACACCGGCCCCTATCTGGCCAAGGCGCTGGCGAGCCTGAACGACCTGCCGCTGGTCGGCGAGACCCGGTCGCTGGGCCTGATCGGCGCCGTCGAGATTGTCCGCGAAAAGGGCACGAACCTGCGCTTTCTCGACAAGGAAGGCGAGGCCGGTCCCATCGTCCGCGACCTCTGCATCCGAAACGGCCTGATGGTCCGCGCCATCCGCGACAGCATCGTCTGCTGCCCACCGCTGATCATCACCCACGCCGAGATCGACGAGCTGGTGGGGATCATGCGCAAGTCGCTGATCGAGGCCGAGCCCGTACTCTGCGCCTTGAAACCGGAGGTCGCGTCGTGAAGCCCAAGGCCAAAAAGACCAAGCCTGACCAGAGGGTGAACCGTGGGGTTTCTACCTTGGAAGAGGCTCAGGCCTGGTTCGCGCGGCAGAACATCGAGGAGATCGAGTGCGTCGTGCCCGATCTGGCCGGCGTGGCGCGCGGCAAGATCATGCCGGTGCGAAAGTTCCTGGGGACGCCGGCGATGAACCTGCCGCTGGCGGTGTTCTACCAGACCATCACCGGTGACTTTCCGGAGTTCGACGGGGTGGTCAATTCGGTGCAGGCCGACACTGATATCGTCCTGACGCCCGACTTCGCCACCCTGGCGGCCGTGCCCTGGGCCCAGGACCCCACCGCCCAGGTGATCCATGACGCCTTCCATCCCGATGGCCGGCCTGTCGAAGAAAGCCCGCGCCAGGTGCTGCGCCGGGTGCTGGCCCTGTATGCGGAAAAGGGCTGGGTTCCGATCGTGGCCCCGGAGATCGAGTTCTATCTCGTCGACAAGAACACCGACCCTGACTACCCGCTGAAGCCGCCCATCGGCCGCTCGGGCCGCCCCGAGACCGGGCGTCAGGGCTACTCCATCAGCGCGGTCAACGAGTTCGACGCCCTGTTCGAGGACATGTACGAATATTCCGAGCGCCAGGGCCTGGAGATCGACACCCTGATCCACGAGAGCGGCGTGGCCCAGATGGAGATCAATCTGCGCCACGGCCATCCGCTGGAACTGGCCGATCAGGTGTTCATGTTCAAGCGCACTATCCGCGAGGTGGCGCTGGAGCACGAGATCTACGCCACCTTCATGGCCAAGCCGATGGCCAGCGAACCTGGCAGCGCCATGCATATCCACCAGTCGATCATCGACAAGCACGGCCAGAACCTGTTCTCCGACCCGAAGACGGGGGACGAGACGCCGCTGTTCCACAACTTCATCGCCGGCCAGCAGACCTATCTGCCGGCGATCATGGCCATATTGGCGCCCTACGTGAATTCCTACCGCCGGATCGCGCGGGACTCGGGCGCGCCGGTCAACACCCAGTGGGGCTATGACAACCGCACCTGCGGCCTTCGCGTCCCGCCGTCGAACGCCGCCAACCGCCGGCTCGAGAACCGCATCCCCTCGTCGGACGCCAATCCCTATCTGGCCATAGCGGCGACTCTTGCGGCCGGTTATCTGGGCATGGTTCAGGATCTCAAACCCAGCGCGCCGGTCGACACCGACGCCAGCCTGCGAGGCATCGAACTGCCGCGCAGCCTGACCGATTCCCTCACGCTGTTCGAGGCCTGCAAGGACCTGGTCGAAATCCTGGGACCGGTATTCTGCCAGGCCTACGACCATGTGAAACAGGCCGAGTACGAGACCTTCATGCGCACGATCAGCCCTTGGGAGCGGGAGTTCCTGCTGCTGAATGTGTGATGGTATCAGCCACTTGCCCCCTCCTGACCGCGGAGCCTGTCCTCGGGCGCGCGCTTCGCGCGACCCGGGGGCGGTCGTCCTCCCCCTTAGGGGGAAGATGAAGGTCAGCGCGTCTCATCTTCCCCCTAAGGGGGAGGAGCGCCGAAGGCGCGGAGGGGGCCAGTCTTGGCCGCGATGACGAGCTACTACGCTGCCACCGCCACGCCGTTCCCGGACCTGCCGCCGCTGACCGGCGACATCCGCGCCGACGTCTGCGTGATCGGTGCGGGCTATACCGGCCTGGGCGCGGCGCTTGAGCTGGCCCGGCGCGGCGCCTCCGCGATCGTACTGGAGACGGGGCAAATTGGCTCGCAGGCCTCGGGCCTCAACGGTGGGCAGGTCCATACCGGTCAGCGTCGCGATCAGGTCTGGTTGGAAAAGACGGTGGGCGACGCAGACGCCATGGCCCTTTGGCGGCTGGCTCAAGACGCGCGCGCTCACCTGCACGCCACTATCGCCGATCACGCCATCGCCTGCGACCTGAAGCCCGGCATGATCCACGCCCGCCATCGCCCGGGCGGCGAGGCCGAGGACGCGGCGCATATCGAGCACATGGCGCGGCGCTACGGTGATGACGCCCTGTCGCTGATTGGAACGCAGGATCTGGCCGACGATCTTGGGACCGACGTCTACCATGGCGGCCTGCTCGACCGGGGCGGCGGCCACCTGCATCCGCTGAACCTGGCCCTGGGCCTGGCCCGCGCGGTGATGGCGGCCGGAGCGACGATCCACGAGGACAGCCGGGCGCTGTCCTGGACGCGTCAGGGCGGGAAGATCATGGTGTTCACGGCCGACGGCCGGGTGACCTGCGACCAGCTGATCCTGAGCGGCGACGGCAGCCTCAACCACATGGCGGGCCGAGCGCGCGACCGGGTGATGCCGATCAACAACTTCATCCTGACGACCGAGCCGCTGGGCGATCTGGCCGGCGAGATCATCGCCTCGGACGCCGCGGTGGCCGACAGCCGCTTCGTCGTGAACTATTTCCGCAAGACCTCGGACGGTCGGCTGCTGTTTGGTGGCGGCGAGAACTATCGACCGGGCTTTCCCAGCGACATCGCCGGGTTCGTGCAGCGGCACATGCTGAAGGTCTATCCCCGCCTCAAAGACGTGAAGATCAGCCATGCCTGGGGCGGGACCCTGGGCATCACCATGCACCGCGTGCCGTTCGTCGGCGAGGTCGCGCCGGGCGTGCGGGTCGCGTCCGGCTATTCGGGCCAGGGGGTGATGCTGGCGCCCTATGTCGGAAAGCTGTTGGCCGATGCGACGCTGGGCGAGGCGGCGGGTGTCGAGCTTCTCTCACGCCTTCCGACGCCGCCCTTTCCGGGCGGGCGGCTGCTGCGCTGGCCGCTCACAGTGGCGGGGTTGAGCTGGTACGCGATGCGGGACCGCTTGTGAGGCGTCACGAATTGACTTCCCCTGCGACCGCCGATCTCCTCGCCCCATGACCTCGCAGACTCCGCAAGCCCAGGGCGGCCTCGCCACGGCCCTCGACCATGCCCAGCGCCTGCTGGAGCGTGACCCGCGCCTGGCGCGCCAGCAGGCCGAGGCGATTCTGGAAGCCGTTCCGCGTCACGCCGGCACGACCGTGGTGCTGGCCGCCGCCCTGCGGCTGAGCGGCGAGTTCGACCAGGCGCTGGCCACCATCGCGCCGCTGGCCAAGGGTCTGCCGACCATGGCCGAAGCTCACTTGGAGTTAGGTCTGACCTTGGCGGATCTCGGCCGAACCGCCGAAGCCGTCGCGGCCTTTCGGCGAACGGTGGCGCTGGACCCTCGCGTTGGCGAAGCCTGGCGCGGCCTGGCCGACGGCCTTGACCTGCTGGGCGATGCGGTCGGCGCGGAGGCGGCCCTGGCCCAGCAACTGCGCGCTTCCACCCGCGACCCGGTCCTGATCGAGGCCGCCGCCGCCCTGATCGACAACCGGCTGGGCGAGGCCGAGCAGAGGCTGCGCGACCACCTTGCCGACCATCCCGCCGACGTCGCCGCCCTGCGCATGCTGGCCGAGACCGGCGCGCGGCTGGGGCGCTACGAGGACGCCGAGCGGCTGCTGACGGGCTGTCTGGAGATTGCTCCGGGCTTTGCGGCGGCGCGGCACAATCTGGCGACCATGCTCTATCGCCAGAACAAGTCCGCCGAGGCCCTGGCGCAGATCGAGCGCCTGACCGACCGCGATCCGCGCCATCCGGGCTACGCCAACCTGCGCGCCGCCATCCTGTCGCGGCTGGGCGAGTACGACACGGCCATCGGCCTCTACGAGAAGATGCTGGCCGAGTTTCCCAATCAGCCGAAAGGCTGGATGAGCTACGGCCACGCCCTGAAGACCGTGGGCCGGCAGGCCGACTGCATCGCCGCCTATCGCAAGTGCCTGGAACTGGCGCCGGGCCTGGGCGAGGCCTGGTGGAGTCTCGCCAACCTCAAGACCGTCAAGTTCGACGTCGCCGACCGCGCGGCCATGGCGGCGGGGCTGGAGCAACCGGACCTGTCGGACGACGACCGCCTGCACCTGCACTACGCCCTGGGCAAGGCGCTGGAGGACGCGAGGCAGTATGCGGAATCCTTCCAGCACTACGCCGCCGGCGCCGCGATCCGGCGCGAGCAGCTGGACTACGATCCCGAGGAAAACCACGCCGATCTGCTGCGTTCGAAGGCGCTGTTCACCCCCGCCTTGCTGGCCGCCACGGCGGGGCAGGGGTGTCCCGCGCCCGATCCGATCTTCGTGGTGGGCCTGCCGCGCTCGGGCTCGACCCTGATCGAGCAGATCCTGGCCAGCCACAGTCAGGTGGAGGGCACGATGGAGTTGCCCGACCTGATCGTCATGGCCCGGCGGATGGGCGGCAAGGCCGTGCGCCGCGCCGACTCAACCTATCCAGAAATTCTGGCCGAGCTGTCACCCGAGGCCTTGCGCGAGCTGGGCGAGGAGTATCTGGAACGCACCCGGGTGCAGCGGAAAACGGGCCGCCCGTTCTTCATCGACAAGATGCCCAATAACTTCGCGCACACCGGCCTGATCCACCTGATCCTGCCTAACGCCAGGATCATCGACGCCCGCCGCCACCCGCTGGGCTGCTGCTTTTCGGGCTTCAAGCAGCACTTCGCGCGGGGCCAGGCCTTCAGCTACGACCTGACCGATATCGGCCGCTACTATGCCGACTATGTGGAGCTGATGGACCACTTCGACACCGTGCTGCCGGGCCGCGTCCACCGGGTGATCTACGAGGCGATGATCGAGGATCCGGAGGCCCAGATCCGCGCCCTGCTGGACCATTGCGGCCTGCCGTTCGAGCCTGCCTGCCTGAGTTTCCACGAGAACGACCGCGCCGTGCGCACCGCCAGTTCCGAGCAGGTCCGCCAGCCGATCTTCAAGGACGGTGTCGAACATTGGCAGAATTTCGAATCGGATCTGGGACCGCTCAAACAGGCATTGGGCCAATGTCTGGCGACTTATCCGACCACGCCCAGAATTTGAACACCTCAGGCAGGGTCTGCCATTTCTGCAACACTCGGAAGATTCGGGATTTTCAGGCGCTTTCAGTCTTGCCGGGCGCTTGGACGCAGCGGAACATCGCTCTCTTAAAATGGTACGGGGGAGCGATCATGGCGTCGAACAAGAAGATCAAACGGGCGGGCGTATATTCAGCCGCGTTGCTGGCTTCGACCATGCTGACAAGCGTGGCGGCCTTCGCCCAGGATGGGCAGGCGATCTCGCTGGAAGAGGTGGTGGTCACCGCCCAGAAGCGATCCGAGAATCTGCAGGACGTGCCGGTCAGCATCCAGGCGATGGGCGAGGCCAAGCTCGAGCAGCTTCAGGTCGGCAACTTCGTAGACTATGTGAAGTATCTGCCCAGCGTGTCGTTCACGACGGCCGGCCCCGGCTTTGGCCAGGTCTATATGCGCGGCGTGGCGAGCGGCGGCGACGGCAACCACTCCGGCTCCCTGCCCAGCGTCGGCGTCTATCTGGACGAGCAACCGATCAGCACCATCCAGGGCGCCCTGGACATCCACGTCTATGACGTAGCCCGGGTCGAGGCCCTGGCTGGACCGCAGGGCACGCTGTATGGCGCCAGCTCGCAGGCGGGCACCCTGCGGATCATCACCAACAAGCCCAGCACGGCCGGCTTCTCGGCGGGCGTCGATATCGAAGGCAATATCGTCGACGGCGACGACACCGGCCATGTCGAGGAAGCCTTCGTCAACATCCCGCTGTCGGACACCATCGCGGTGCGCCTTGTCGGTTGGAACGAAGAAACCGCCGGCTATATCGACAATGTCGTCGGCACGCGCACCTATACGCGCGGCGACGCCGATCCGACCAATGACGTGACGATCAACAACGCCACGACCGCCAGCGATAACTACAACGGCTCCAGCACGCGGGGCGGTCGCGCCGCCCTGCGCGTCGAGCTGGGCGAGAACTGGGTGGTCACCCCCTCGATCATGGGCCAGCGCACCAAGATCAGTGGCATCTATGCCTATGATCCCAAAGTCGGCGACCTGAAGCTGAGCCACTTCTATCCGGAAGCTTCGGACGACAAGTGGGTGCAGACGGCCATGACTATCGAGGGGCAGATCGCCAATCTCGACGTCACCTACGCCGGCTCATACCTGAAGCGCACGGTCGACACCCGTCAGGACTATTCGGACTATTCCTACTTCTACGATCAGGTCGGCTACGGCTTCTACTGGACCAACGACACGGGCGGTCTGGCCAACCCGTCGCAGTACATCACCGGCAAGGACCGCTATACCAAAGAGAGCCACGAAATCCGGATCGCCACCCCGGACGACAAGCGCTTCCGCATGATCGGCGGCCTGTTCTACCAGAAGCAGGAACACGGGATCACCCAGCGCTACAAGATCGATGGCATCAGCTACGACATCGAGGTGCCCGGCTATAGCGACACCATCTGGCTGACCGCCCAGCAGCGGGTTGATCGGGATACCGCGGCGTTCGGCGAGGCCTATTTCGACATCACGCCCAAGCTCACCGTGATGGGCGGCATCCGCTTCTTCAAGTCGGACAACTCGCTGGAAGGCTTCTACGGCTACGGCACCGGCTATGGCGGCACCGGCGAACGGGCCTGTTTCCGCACCGGTGGCGTCAATGGCGCGCCGTGCACCAACCTCGACAAGCGGGTCAAGGAAACCGGCAACGTTCCCAAGGTCACCGTCACCTACAAGTTCGACGACGACAAGCTGGCCTATGTCACCTATTCGGAAGGCTTCCGTCCGGGCGGCATCAACCGTCGCTCGACCTTGCCGCCCTATCAGGCCGACTATCTGAAGAACTACGAGTTCGGCTGGAAGACCAGCTGGCTGGAGAACCGCTTCCGCTGGAATGGTGCGGTCTTCATGGAAGACTGGCAGAATTTCCAGTTTTCGATCGTGGGGACCAACGGTCTAACCGAGATCAAGAACGCCAACCAAGCCCGGATCAAGGGTCTGGAGAGCGATGTCACCCTGGCGGTGGCCAAAGGCTTCACGATCAGCGCCGCTGCGGCCTATACCGACGCCAAACTGACGGCCAACTATTGCGGTAAAGCCACGAACACCGGCACGCCGATCACGGTCTGTCCAAAAGACTCAATTGACTTCCCTGACGGCCCGCAGGCGCCTGACGGCACAGCCCTGCCCGTGACCCCGAAGTTCAAGGCCAATGTCACGGCCCGCTACGACTTCAACTTCGGCGACTATGACGCCTATCTCCAGGCCTCGGCCGTCCATCAAACGGGCAGCTGGACCGACCTGCGGATCGACGAGCGTGGGATCATCGGGCGGCAGTCGGGCTATACCCTGCTGGACGCCTCGGCTGGCGTCGTGCGGGCCGACTGGTCGATGACGCTGTACGTCAAGAACCTGACGGACAAGCGCGCCAGCCTGGGCCGATACGCCGAATGCCCCGAGAGCGTGTGCGGCGCCCAGACCTACATCACGCCCAACCAGCCACGCACGGTGGGCCTAAAAATCGGACGCAAGTTCTAGGCGCAAGGGGGCGGCTCCAGCGGGGCCGCCCCCTTCTTTCTCCGCGTCCCGTTCGTGAAAGCCTAGCTGCATGAAGACTTCCGTCGCAAAGCCGCTCGGCTTCTGGATGTGCGTCGCCCTGGTCGTGGGCAACATGATCGGCTCGGGCGTCTTCATGCTGCCCGCCTCGCTCGCCCCCTATGGCTGGAACGCGGTGATCGGCTGGGTGGTGACCATCGCCGGCGGCCTGTGCCTGGCCTTCGTCTTCGCCCGCCTGGCCAAGGCCTTTCCCAAGGCCGGCGGACCCTATGCCTTCACCCAGGAAGCGTTCGGCCGCACGGCCGGCTTCATGGTGGCCTGGAGCTACTGGATATCCCTGTGGGTCGGCAACGCCGCCATCGCCACCGGCACAGTTAGTTACCTCTCCGTTTTCTTCCCGCAAATCGCCACGGTTCCGGGCCTGCATGGCGCGATCACCGTGGCCATGGTCTGGGGTCTGACAGCCCTGAACTGCTACGGCGCCCGTTCGGCGGGCCGGCTGCAGGTGGTCACCACCATTCTCAAGCTGATGCCCCTGCTGGCCGTGATGGTCCTGGCCTTCGTCGTGTTGGCCAAGACCGGCGGCAGCACGGTGACGCCGCTGCGCATGGCCGACCTTTCGGCGGTTGGGATCACCTCCGCTGCGACCCTGACCCTCTGGGCGCTGCTTGGCCTGGAGTCGGCGACCGTGCCGGCCGACAAGGTACACGACCCCGAGCGCACCATCCCCCGCGCCACCCTGGTGGGCACAGCCTTCACTGGGGTGATCTACCTCGTGGTCTGCTCGGCAGTGGTGCTGCTGACCCCGCCCGACGTACTCACGGGCTCCAACGCCCCGTTCGCCGATTTCGTGGGCCTGTACGGCGGCGGCGACCTGCGGCTGGTCCTGGCGGGCTTTGCGGCGATCAGCGCCTTTGGCGCCCTGAACGGCTGGGTGCTGCTACAGGGTGAACTGCCCTACGCCATGGCCAAGGGTGGGGTGTTCCCGGCGTTTCTGGCCAAGACATCGAAGCGCGGCGCGCCGGTGCGGGCCCACATCCTGTCCAGCAGCCTGCTGACCGTCCTGGTACTGATCAACTATACCAAGTCGATGGCCGAGCTCTTCACCTTCATTGCCCTTCTGGCGACGGCGGCCTCGCTGTTCACCTATCTGTTCTGCGCCTTGGCCGCCCTGCGCCTGCAGATGCGCGGACGGATGGACGCCTCGGTCGCCCTGACGGTCGTGGCCATCGTCGCGGCGCTCTATGCCTGCTGGACGCTTTATGGGGCGGGCAGTCAGGCCACCCTGTGGGGCGCGGCGCTGTTGTTGGTCGGCCTCCCAATCCACCTGCTGATGAAGCGCGTCGCTGTCGCCGCCGCTCCGGAGTGAAGACCTTGATCCGTTCCCTCGTCCTGACAGCCGCCATCGCGCTGCTGCCCCTGACCGCTTACGCTCAGACCAAGCCCGCCATCTCCTATGTGCGCGCCGGCAAGCTGATCGACACCGAAGCCGGCAAGGTCCTGACCAACCAGCTGATCCGCATCGAGGGCGAACGCGTCGCCGCCGTCGGCCCCTGGACCGCCGCTCCGACCGACGGCCCGGTGCTGGACTGGAGCGCCTACACCGTCCTTCCTGGCCTGATGGACATGCACACCCATCTGGCCGACGAGGCCCAGACCGAGAACATCGCCCAGCCCCTGCTGACCACGGCCGCCGAGCAAGCCTATATCGGCGCCGCCCACGCCCGGGCGACCCTGATGGCGGGCTTCACCAGCGTGCGCGACGTGGGCACATGGCGGGCGTTCGGCGACGTCGCCCTGCGCGACGCCATCCACAAGGGCCTGGTGCCCGGACCTCGCATGTCTGTGGCCGGCGCCTATATCACCACGCCGGGCGGCGGCGGCGAGATCACCGGCATCGCCGCCGATGTCGGCATCCCGCCCGACATGCGGCGCGGGGTGGTCGAGGACGTCGCCGATACGCATCGCAAGGCTCACGCCCTGCTGGTCGGCGGCGCGGACTTCCTCAAGCTGATCGCCACCGGCGCCGTGCTGACCGTCGGCACCGAGCCGGGCCAGCTGGAGCTTTCCGAAGATCAGATCAAGGCGGCCGTCGAGGAGGCCGCCAAGCGCGGAACCTACGCCACCGCCCATGCCCACGGGGCCGAGGGCATCAAGGTGGCGGTGCGAGCCGGGGTGCGCTCCATCGAGCACGGCTCGCTGATCGACGACGAGGGGATCGCCCTGATGAAGGCCAAGGGCGCATGGCTGGTGGCCGACATCTACAACGGCGACTTCATCGACTCATATGGCAAGGCCCACGCCTGGCCGGCAGAGACCCTGCGTAAGAACACCGAGACCACCGACGCCCAGCGCGTGGGCTTTGCCAAAGCGGTCAAGGCCGGGGTCAAGATCGCCTACGGCACCGACGCCGGCGTCTTTCCCCACGGCCAGAACGCCCGGCAGATGCCCTATATGGTCAGGTACGGCATGACACCGATGCAGGCGATCCAGTCGGCGACCACGGTTTCGGCCGCCCTGATGGGCAAATCCGCCGATGTGGGCGCGGTCAGTAAGGGCCGCTACGCCGACATGATCGCCGTTGCAGGCGATCCGCTGGCCGATATCACCATCCTGTCTTCCATCGCCAAGGTGATGAAAGGCGGGGTGGTGGTGAAGGACTGACGGCAGAACCTTAGCAAGACGCGGGTTCGCCTTAAAGTTGCTCTTGAATCCATCGGTCCGCGCCTTGGCGTGGCTTATGCAATGTGCAATGCAACGCAATGCTGCTGTGCAGCATTGAAACACTGTCACGCGGACGCTGTATGTCCGACGCTTAAGCCAGTCCAAGGAGCTACCCATGGCCAACGAACACAATTATTTCGTGCGCCCCGTCTCCGGCGTCTGGCATGTGACGTGGAACGACGCGCCTGACCTGATCGGGTCCTATTCCTGCCAGGCGGAGGCCCAGGCCATCGCCGAGATGCTGGCCCGCCACATGCGCGTTCAGGGCAAGACCGCCAAGGTCGAGGTATTTGAACCCGAGCAGCGCCGCGCTACGTGGGGCCGCAGCATCGTCAACCAGCATGTGGTCGCAGCCTAATCCAGACGTGGCGGGGTCGGCGAATAGCCGGCCAACAGCCGCTCCGCTATGGCCCCGGCTTCAGCCGGGGTGAAGACCGCCGGGTCGAGGCACAGCTCCAGCCACAGTCCGTCGACCACGGCCGTAAGGCCGATCGCCGCCAGCCGTGCATCAAGGCTCGGGTCGCAGGCGGTCAGCAGTTCCTCCAGCCGCGTGCGATAGCCGGCATAGGTCCGCCGATGGATGTCGGCGATGGCGTCATTGACCTTCACCAGGCTCCAGAACGCCAGCCAGGCGGCGAGAAGCTGCGCGTCCAGCACGGGCGGCTTAAAGCTGGCGGTCAGATAGGCCGACAGCCGTGCGCGGGGCGAGTCTCCCGCCTCGGCCACGGCCGCCTCCAACGCCGCGTCGATCCGCTGGCCCACCGCCTCATAGGCCGCCGCGATCAGGGCGTCGACGCCGTCGAAATAGTGTCGCAGCAGGCCGGGCGAGACACCGGCCTCGGCGCAGATCGCCCGCACCGAAGCGCCGGCCACGCCGTCGCGGGCCAACACGGTTTCAGCGGCCGCAACCAGGGCCTGGCGGCGAACGTCGGCGGTCTCGCGGGTGAAGGGGGCGCGCATTTTCAGCTCACGCCCCATCGAGCGCTAGACCGTCCCATAACCTCTTCATCGTCATCCCGGGACTTGTTCCCGGGACCCATCTCTCCGCCGCACAGGCCGGGCCGAGGGATGATCTCACGATGAAGCTGAACCATGGGTCCCGGAACAAGTCCCGGGATGACGGTGGTAAAAAACCATACACGATAGCCCCGCTCTCGATGGTGGAAGAAGAGCACTCACCACCCCGTCGGCGGCCGGTCCAGCCGCGCCTCCGGGATCAGCGCCCGCATCTTCCGGCCGAAGCTCCGCAAGCTCACCTCTGAACTCGCTAGCGGCCCGGCCGTGAACGTCCGCGACGCCATACCCTCCTGAACCCTGGCCACAAGCACGGTGTCCTCGGTGTTGACCTGTCGGTTGATACGCCAGTTGAGGTACCGCGCCGCCTTCATCTCGCGGCGGTCGTCGGGCAGGGCGTAGGCGATCTCGCGGATCAGGGTCTGAGTGGCCGAGACCG
This sequence comes from Caulobacter sp. DWR1-3-2b1, assembly GCF_049895765.1. Classification (NCBI taxonomy): domain Bacteria; kingdom Pseudomonadati; phylum Pseudomonadota; class Alphaproteobacteria; order Caulobacterales; family Caulobacteraceae; genus Caulobacter; species Caulobacter sp. DWR1-3-2b1. Next base: position 236,171 of record NZ_JAFCSZ010000004.1, on the reverse strand, counting down.
GGATGAACTGCATGAAGTCCACCTGGTCGGGATAGATGTCGAAGGCGAAGTTCGGCCACAGCTTGAAATAGGTCCACAGCCGTTTGCGCTCGGGCGGCAGGTGCGGAACATCGGGCAGGATGTCCTGGTACAGCCGTTCGGACGGATTGTTCGATGGCTCGTCGATCAGCTGGCCCCACATCTTGTCGACCCAGGGCTGGGCCTCCACGCCATAGCCCTTGCCGAACAGCCGGGTCAGGCCGGGATGGGCGATGGGGATGTGCAGGCCGTCCGAATAGTTGTCGCTGATATTCTTCCAGTTAACCGTCCGAGGCCGGAGGGTCACGCGGCCGAAGGGCTGAAGTTCCTCGAAGCGGTAGGGCGCCAGTTCGTGGTCGTATGGGGCCATCATCTCGGCGACGCTGGGGCCATCACCTTCCAGCCGCACGAAGACAAAGCCGCGATAGATCTCGACATCGACCTTGACCAGGCCCTGCTTGTCCATCTCCAGGGCTGGGTAGTCGTCGCGCATCGGCACGCCGATCAGCCGGCCTTCCAGGTCATAGGTCCAGGCGTGATAGGGGCAGACGATCCGGCTGCCGCCCTTGCCACAGTTGCCGCTGGGGCCATCCACCAGCCGAGCGCCGCGATGGCGACAGACATTGGTGAAGGCCCGTACGCCGCCGTCCCTGGCCCGCAGCACGACCACGCTCTCGCCCAGGAAGTCGAGGGTGTGGAAATCGCCGGACTTGGGGACGTCGTTCAGATGACAGACGATCTGCCAGGAGGGCCGCAGGATCTTGTCCTGCTCCTCCTTGAAGAACCGCTCATTGCCGTAGGTCCAGCCGGGCAGGCCCCAATCTGACAAGGGATCGGTGGCTTGCGGGTCGAGGTCGGAGATTCCAGTCATCGCACCCAACCCCCTCTTCCGCTCTCCCCGGCGAACGCCGGGGCCCAGATCGAACGCGCTGACGCTGGCGGATTTGGTCGAGGCAGAAGGCGCGTCATCCCCAGAAGCTCAGGATGGATCTGGGTCTCGGCTTTCGCCGGGAAGAGCGGATTTTCCTGCATCACCGCCCCACCACCGAAAGCTTCAGCGCCGTGACGAAATCCTTGTCGCGCAGGATCTCACGCGCCGCATTGCGACCCGGATTGCCCGAGACGCCGCCGCCCGGATGGCAGCCGGCGCCGCACATATAGAGGCCCTTCATCGGCCCGCGATGGCTGGCGTGGCCCAGCACCGGCCGCGCCGCCCACAGCTGATCCAGCGACATGTGGCCATGCATGATGTCGCCGCCGGTGAGACCGAGCTTCCGCTCCAGGTCCAGCGGCGACAGGATCATCCGTCCCAGGACCGACGCCTTGAAGTTGGGGGCCCAGTCATTGACCGTATCGATGATCAGGTCGGCGGCGGCCTCGCGCTCGTCGTCCCACGAGCGCCCGTCCGGCAGGGTCGGGGCAAACTGCTGGCAGAACAGGCTGGCGACATGCTGCCCCGGAGGCGCCAGGCTGTCGTCCAGGGTCGAGGGGATCAGCATCTCGACGATGGGCTTTTTGCTGATGCCGAAGGCCTTGGCGTCGCGGTAGGCCTCGTCCATGTAGTCGAGGGTCGGCGAGATCACGATGCCGCACTGGTGATGCTCGGCTGCGACCTTGCCGGGCAGGCAGGTGAAGTCCGGCAGTTCCGACAGGGCCACGTTCATCCGGAAGGTGCCCGAGCCGTTCTTGTAGCCCTTGATCGCCTTGGCGAACGCCGCCGGCAGGGCCGAGGGCGCGATCAGCTTGCCGTACAGCAGCGACGGATTAAGGTTGGACGAGACGATGGGGGCCATGATCTGGCGCCCGTCGACCAGTTGCACGCCGACGGCTCTCGCGCCGTCCTTGCCGTGTTCGACATGCACAGCCTCGACCGGCGCATCGAGCAGGATTTCGACACCGAGGGCCTCGCAGGCCTTGGCCATGGCCTGGGTGATCGAGCCCATGCCGCCAATGGCGTGGCCCCAGGCGCCCTTCTTGCCGTTCACCTCGCCGAAGGTGTGATGGAGCAGGACATAGGCCGACCCCGGCGAATCCGGGCTGGCGAAATTGCCGACCACGGCGTCGAAGCCGAAGCTGGCCTTGACCGCGTCGCTCTCGAACCAGCCGTCCAGGAAATCGCGGGCGCTCTTGGTGAACAAATCCAGCAGGTCGCGCTTGCGCTCCTTGCTCAACAGGGCCAGCCGCGTGCCCTGGCGCGCGCCGCGCAGCAGGCCGTGGATGCCGTCGCCCAGATTGGGCGGGGTCTCGGCCGCCAGATCGCGCAGCACGTCGCCGATCTCGTCCAACATGGCGTAATAGGCCGGCAGCACCTCGGCGTCGCGGCGGCTGTACTGGCGGAACGCCTCCTGGGTGCGCTCAAGCCCGCCGCCCAGCTTGAGGTATTTGCTGTCGCTGATCGGCAGGAAGTTGGAGATCGGCCGCTCGACGATCTTCAGGCCATGGCCGTGCAGCCCCATGTCGGCGATGACCTTGGGGCTGAGCAGGCTGACCGTGTAGCTGGCCACCGAGTTGCGGAAACCGGGGTGGAACTCCTCAGTTACCGCCGCTCCGCCGACCACGCTCCGGGCCTCGCAGATCGTGACCTTCAGCCCGGCCTTGGACAGGTAGAAGGCGCAGACGAGGCCGTTGTGGCCGCCGCCGATGATGACGGCGTCGCGGGTTTGGGTGGCGGCCATGTGGTGTGTCCCCGAGTGTGAGGGGAGAGGTTGCTATACGAGTGTATAATAGGCAAGGGCGTACTCCCCCCACCTGACCGCTTCGCGGTCGTCCGCCCCCAAAGGCGGGCGGATGAGTTCCTCTTCCCCCTGCCCCTGCGGGGGAGGAGGATGTGCAGCATCCGGAGGGGGCAAGTTTCGCCGCCCTAAGCCCGCTCCTCACCTCGCGCCGTCAGCCAGTACATGACCGGCGTCGCCACCCGCGACAGCAAGGTCGAGGTGATCAGTCCGCCGATGATCGCGATGGCCAGCGGCGAGTAGAGCCCCGACTGCTCCAGCGCCAACGGCAGCAGCCCGCCAATCGCCGTGACGCTGGTCAGCAGCACCGGCAGGAACCGCACCTCGCCGGCCTTCTCTATGGCGTCGTGCAGGCCCATGCCCTCGCGACGTAGCTGCTCGGTGAAGTCGACCAGCAGGATCGAGTTCTTGATCTCGATGCCGATCAGCGCGATCAGCCCGATGGTCGCCGTGAAGCTCATCGAATTGCCGGTGATGGCCAAGGCCGCCACCGCGCCGAAAATGCCGAACGGGATGATGCCGGCGACGACCAGGGCGGTCTTGAACTTCTGGAACTCCAGGACCAGGACCGCCATGATCCCGAACACTGCGATCAGGATCGCGGCGCCCAGGCCGGCGAAGCTTTCCGACGCAGCCTCGGCCTCGCCGCCCAGCGACAGGCGATAGCCAGGCGGCAGGGGCAGGTCCTTTTCAAGCCGCGCCACCGCGTCCTCGGTCACACCAGAGGCCAGATAGCCGGTCGAGACATAGGCGCTGACCGTCACCGTGCGCTCGCGATCGAAGCGGTCGATGCGGGACGGGCTCGACTTCAGGCTGGGCGTGGCGATAGCGTCCAGCCGGGCAGCCAGGCCGTCCGCCGTCGGGACATAGACATCCTTGAGCGCCGATAGAGGATTGCGCGCCGCGCCGTCGGCCTGGGCCGCCGGCAATCGCACCCTTACCGCATAGTCGTCGCCGTCGGGATCGCGGAAGCGGGCGGTCTCCTCGCCCGACAGGGCCAGCCGCGCCACGCGGCGCGTTGCGCCCGCCGGCACGCCCAGGGCCGCGGCCTTGGCTTCGTCGACGCCGAGATCCAGGTCGGTGCGGTCCAGGCGGACAGGGTTGGTCACGTCGCGCGCGCCCGGCGTAGCCTTGAGGATCGCTTCGGTCCGGGCGGCGAGAGCCTTGAGCACGTCGAGGTTCTGGCCGGTCAGGCGGATGGCGACCGGCGCGTCGATGGGCGGACCGTTGTCGAAGGTGACGACGCTGATGCGCGCGCCGGGGAAATGGGCGAAGTCGCGCCGCAGACCGTCCAGGATCGCGTCGCTCTCGCCCGGCTCCCAGCGTTTCAGGCCGACGAACACCTCGGCGAAGGTCGTGGAGCTTTCGCGCTGGCTGCGATTGTAGAAGATCTGCGGATTGCCGCGGCCCAGATTGGCAGCGCGCCAGACGATCTCGGGCTCGGCCTTCAGCCGCTGCTCGACGAACTTCAGGGCGCGGTCAGTGCGGGCCAGGGACGAGCCGTCCGGGGTCTCGATCCGCACCAGGAACTGCGGGGTCTCGGCCGGCGGAAACAGGCTGGAGCCAATCAGCTTCACCAGCGGGAAGGTGGTCAGGCACAGGGCCAGCATGATCGCCAGCGCCGCCCACGGCCGGGCCAGGGCGCGATGCAGCAGCGGCCGGTAGAAGCGGTGGATGCCGCCATTGACCGCCCGCAGAAGGGCGTTGCCTTCCGGGTCGGAATGCTTGTCCAGCACCCGGCTGGCCAGGAATGGAATGATGGTCATCGAGACCAGAAGCGAGGCGGCGATGGTGCAAAGCACCGTGACCGGCAGCGACTTGATATAGGCCCCGGAACCGGCCGGCAGGGCCATCAGCGGCAGGAAGGCCAGCATCAGGGTGGCCGTGCAGCCGATCACCGCCAGGCCGATCTGGCGCGTGCCGTTGATGGCGGCCTGCGTGCGTTCCTCGCCCTCGCGGATGCGGCGGGCGATGTTTTCGGTGATGACGATGCTGTCGTCGACCAGCAGGCCCAGGGCCAGGACGAAGCCGGCGATGGACAGCTGGTTCAGGGTGAAGCCGAAGGCCTGCAGCATCGACAGCCCGATCAACAGGCTCAGCGGGATCGACACCATCACCACCAGCCCGGCGCGCGCGCCCAGCGGCAACAGGGTGATCAGCACCAGGGCCAGGGCGATGCCGAAGTCGCGGAACAGGCTGCTCAACCGGCGCTTGACGTTTTCGGCCTGGACAAAGCCGCGTTCCAGTTTCACGCCCGCCGGCAGGGTCTTTTCATAGTCGTCCAGCACCTGCTGCACGGACTTGGTGATCCTGGCGACGTCCTGGCCGTCCTTCTGGTTCACGGTGACGAACACGGCCCGCTTGCCGTTAAAGCGCGTCAGGTGGGAGGGCTCCTGCTGCGCCCAGGCCACCTTGGCCACGTCGCGCACGCGGGTGACCTGGCCGCCGAGGGCGCGGACCGGCGTGTCGGCCACGACCTCCAGCGACCGGAAAGCCCCGCCGGACTTGACGTTGAAACGCCGCTCTCCGGCTTGAACGGCGCCGATCGGGGCCTCGGCTCCGGCCTGGCGCAGGGCGTCGGCGACAGCGGTGGCAGGCAGTCTCAGGGCCGACAGGCGAGCCAAGTCCAGAGTAACCTGAACCTCGGACGGCGGCGCGCCCCAGTATTTGGCTTCGCGAACGCCGGGCACGCGGTCGAGCTGCTCGCGCAGCCGGTCTGCGGTCTTTTCCAGTCGCCGCATAGGCATGATGTCGCTGGTCAGGGCGACCTGGACGATGGCGACCTCGGAGGTGCGGACCCGGTCGATGTCCAGTCGCGCCAGGCCGGCCGGCAGGTTGCCGCGAATGGCGTTCACCTCGCGCACGACCTGATCGTATTTGCGCTCCGTATCGACATCCCAGTTGAAGTGGACCCGGATCATGGCGGCGCCGTCCAGGCTGGTGGATTCGACCTTGTCGATATCGTCCAGGCCATCGACCGCGTCCTCGATGGGATCGACGACCAGCTGCTCGATTTCCGACGGCTCGGCCCCGGGCAGCACCGCGCGGATGAAGACGATAGGGGTCGGGAAGTGCGGATCTTCCGAACGCGGGATGCTGGTCAGGGCGTTGACGCCGAGCATGACCAGCAGACCGAACGCCACCAGTGTGAACTGCCAGCGGCGAACCGCGACTCCGGCCAGATCGAAGCTCACGGCCGGGCTCTCCCGCCGGTCGGCAGGCGGGCTGGATCGACGACCCGCACCTGCTCGCCATCGCTGACGAAGCCGGCCCCGGCGGTGATCACCTGGGTTCCGTCGGCCAGGCCCGAGACCAGGGCGTCGTCACCGTCAAATCCGCCGAAGGTGACGGCGGCCCGTCGGGCCACCCCGCCGTCTAACCGTAGCACGAAGGCGCGGGCGCCGGTGGCCTCCAGCACCGCCTCGGCGGGGATGCGGGCGAAGGCGCCGGTGGCTGTTGGCGCGGCGCGGACCGAGAGCTCGGCGCTGGCGATCTGGCCGCTGCGCAGGTCGGGTCGGCCGGCCAGCTCGATCTCGACCGCGACGGCGCCCGTGCGCGTGTCGGCGGCTTCGCCGACGCGGGTGACGGTCCCGTTCAGCAATTGCCCGCCCAAGTCCTCGACCCTGACCCGCGCGCTGTCGCCGACCCTGACGCGGGCGGCGTCGCGGGCGGCAAGCGGCAGGCGCAGGACGAGCGGGCTGGTCAGGTCGGCGACGCGGGCGACAACCTGGCCGGGCTGGACAACCTCGCCCGTTTGGGCGGCGCGCGTCAGCACTACCCCCGAGGCAGGAGACACCAGTTGGGCCCAGCGGCGGTCAAAGGACGCCGAGCTATAGGCGGCTTGAGCTGACTTCAATGCGCTCTGGCGGTCGTCCAGCCGCTGACGGCTGACATAGCCCTTCTCGAACAAAGCCTTGTCGCGCTCCACATCGCGGCGGGCGCGGTCGAGCTCGGCGGAGGTCTGCTGCTGGCGAGCATCCAGATTGGCCGGATCGATGGTGGCGATGACCTGGCCAGCCCGGACGCTGTCGCCGGCCTCGACGCTCATGCGGGTGAGGACCCCGGCGATGCGGAACGACAGCGCCATCTCGCGGCGGCGCTCCAGCGTGCCGGTTCCCGACACCGTTCCGGCGACGTTGGGCGCGGCGACACGGGCCGCCTCCACGGGCGTAGGCAAGGCGGGCGCTTCGGCCTCCTTGGCCTTGCCGCCGCACGAGGCCAGCAAGGGCAGGGCCGCGGCGAAAACCAGCGGCCGCCAAGCGCGTTGGAGAAGGGGCTGGGCAGAGCGCCGCATCGTCCGAGTTCCAAATCAATCGATGATAAGTTATCAGTGATAGATTGTTGTAACTTGTCAAGCTCGGCGCGGAATGATGAAGGTCGGAAAATGAAGACGCCAACCACAAGATCGCCGCGCAAGGCCAAGGGGCAGGGCGGCGAGCGACGGGAAGAGATCCTCGACGCGGCCTTGGCCCTGTTCGGCGAAAAGGGCGTTCACGCCGTCTCGACGCGCCAGATCGCGGAGCTGGCCGGCATATCGCAGCCGGCGCTCTATGCCTATTTCGCCACCAAGGACGACATGGCCGCCGAACTGTGCGTGCGAGCATTCGCCATTTTGGTCGAGCGCATGTGCGCCGCGCGCGCCGACCACGCCCCGACCCCGGCCAATTTCGAGCGGGCTCTGCGGGTCTATGTCGATTTCGGCATGGAACACCCCAACGCCTATCGCGTGGCCTTCATGATCGAGAAGGGTCAGAACGGCGAGTTCCTGGACAAGACCAACAACCGGCCGATGATCGCCGGCAAGGAGGCCTTCGCGATGTTCTGCCAGATCGTCGCCGGATATCGGGCCGCAGGCATGACGGTTCTGGACGATATCACCATCACGACCCAGACGCTGTGGGCGGGTCTGCATGGGCTGGTGTCGCTGCTGATCGCGCGCCCGGAATTCCCCTGGGTGGAGCGCGAAACCCTGATCGCGGCCCATATCGCCATGCTGCGGCGAGGGGCGTTGAAGTAGAGGCGTGGCAAAGTCGGGCGGGGGAGACTATATCCCCGCCTTGATTTTACCGGAGCCTTCCATGGCCAAGCTGCAGCCCCTCCAGTCGTTCAGCCTGCAAGAGACCGAAGACGGCTATCGCCTGCTGGTCTCGGCCATCGGCGGCGACACCCTGTATGTCTCGATCACCAGCGAACAGATGGACGACATCATCGACTCGCTGGAACTGGCGATCGGCCGTGAGGGCGAAGAGGCCGGTGAAGACGAGGACGAGGGCGAGTTCTAGGGCCTATCGTGTCATCCCGGCCAAGCGCGCAGCGCGCCGAGCCGGGGCCGCCGGAAGCTCGGCGTCTGCCGTGGTCCCGGGTCAACGCTTTGCTTCGCCCTGGATGACAGCTGTTAGTTGGGCCCCGCTTTCAGGATGGCCGCCACCTCCCGTAACGCCCGCGCCAGCGTCGTCGCCTTGCCGGGCGCGCCCAGAGAAAGCCGCAGGCCCTCTCGCGTGACGCCTGGAGCGCGGAACGTCTCCGCGTCGACCAGCGACAGGCCCCGCGCCCGCGCCGCCTCCATCAGCCGGCCCCGGCTCCAGCCGGTCGGCAAATCCAGCCAGACATGCAGGCTCTCCGGCCCGCTCACCGCCGTGGGCAGGATCTCGGCGGCCAGCCGCCGCCGCTCGACCGCTTCGCGCCGCACGCTGTCGAGCACACGCAGGGCGTCGCCGTCGCGGATCCAGGCCGTGACCACGGCGGCCATCAGGGGTGCGGGCATCTGGGCGATGGCGTGCAGGGCCTGGGCCGCTTCGGCGACGCGATCCTCCGGCGCGACCACGAAGGCGATCCTCAGGCCCGGCGACAGGGTCTTGGCGGTGGTGGCGATGTGGAACACGCCGTCGGGCCAAAGACTGGCAAGGGCGGGAAACGGCATGGTCGGCAGCAGGCCGTAGGCGTCGTCCTCGACAATCGGAACGCCCGCCGCCTTGGCCACGGCCACGACGGCCTCGCGCCGCGCCCGTCCCATGGTCGCGGTGGTCGGGTTCTGGAAGGTGGGTGTGCAACAGACGGCGCGCGGGCGATGCTCGGCGCAGAGCCGCGCCAGGGCTTGCGGCTCCAGTCCCTCGGCATCCATGGGGCAGGGGACAACGCGCAGGCCGCGCTGGGCGGCAGCCGTCAGCAGACCGGGATAGGTCAGGGCCTCGACGACGATCGTCTCGCCGGGTTGGGCCAATATCGCCAACAGGGCGCTGAGCGCTGTCTGGGCCCCGCCGCAGACCAGCACCCGCTCGGGCGAGACCTCGCCCAGGGTCGGCGCCAGCCAGCTCGCCGCCGCCATGCGCTGGGCCAAGGATCCGGCGCCGCTGTGATAGGCCATCAGCACCTCGGGATCGGTGCGGGCCAGCACCGTGCCCGTCGTCTCCCGCAGCAGGGCGCCCAAGTTCAGGCCCTGCGGCTGGGGCGGCAGATTCATCGAGAGGTCGATCAACCCCGCCTCGTCCTCGCCAGCCTGACTCCGCACGAAGGTGCCACGTCCGGCCGTTCCCTCGATCAGGCCGCGCTCGCGGGCCAGGGCATAGGCGCGGGTGACCGTGGTGAAGTCGACGCCGATCAGGCGGGCCACCTCTCGCTGGGCAGGGATCTGGTCGCCGGCCTGCAGCTCGCCTTCGGCGATCGCCGTCTCCAGCGCCTGTGCCAAACGTTTATAGGCCGCACCTGTCAGCCCCTCGGCGCGTTTCAGCCAAGCGGCGGGGGGATGTGACAGCACGCCGGTTGTCTCGCGACCCACAAATACATACATTGAATACATAATGTATGCACAAATCGCACGATTGTAGGAAGGGCTTTTGATGGCCGATCCGATCTACGACTCCCCGGCGCCTATCGTTTCCGGGCTACGCTGCCGCTGTCCGCGCTGCGGCGAGGGCAAGCTGTTCCAGGGATTCCTGAAACTGGCTCCGGCCTGCGATCGCTGCGACCTGAGCTACGCCTTCGCCGACCCGGCTGACGGCCCGGCCTTCTTCGTGATGAGCGGGGTCGGCATCGTTGTCATCGCCGTGTTCGCCTGGGTCGAGATGACCTACCGTCCGCCAGTGTGGGTGCACTTCGTCACCGTGTTTCCGGCCCTTCTGGCGGGGTGCCTGGGAACGCTTCGGCCGGTAAAGGCTTGGCTGGTCGCGTCGCAGTTCATCCACAAGGCGGAGCAGGGCCGGTTCGAAAGCGTCGGCCGGCACGACCGCGATCCCCGTCGCCTCTAGACGCTACTTCTTCTCCAGCAACAGCTGACCGCGCTTCTGCAGCTGGTCTTTGATCTTGTTGGCAATCATGCCCAGCATTCCGGGCAGCACGATATCCAGCTTCACCATGTCACCCAGCACATCCATCGTGCCACTGATCGTCTGACCCATGGCGACGGCCGAGAAGGTCATGGTGTCGCCCGCCCACGATTGATGCACCTGGCTAGGGCTGCCGCCGGGGATCTGGCCGGCCAGCTGGGCGAAACCGGTCTCGATTCGCCGCCGCGCTTCGACTGCGCCAAGCTGGTGGGGAATGGTGATGGTGATCGGCTTGGACATCGGGTGAGATCTCGACTGAAGGGACTGGATCAACGTTCCGGCGGACGCATCGTTCGGGCGACCGTTTCTGACGTATGGGCGAGTCAGGTTCAAGTCACTCACGGAGGACGCCATGACCGATCTCGCCATGCCCCACGCTTTTCAGCCCACCCGCCGCCCCGCCCGTCCGGGGCGCCCTACCGGCATGATGGGCTCTATAAGCTATGCCGGCGTGCTGCTGGTCTGGCTGGCCCTGTTTGTCGTGGACCGGCCACTGGCGATCAAGGTGTTGCGCGAGCGCCGGGCCGACTCGCCGATCCGTCGCGATTGGCGCTGGTAGGAGGGTCTCGCCAGCGGCGGCGAACAATGACAAGCCTTGGCCCATGTCGCTGTCCGTCACCGCCCGCGCCGTTCGCTACCCGCTGAAGGCCCCGTTCCGCATCTCGCGCGGGGTCAAGACGGCGGCCGAGGTCGTGGTGGTCGAGGCTCGCGCCGATGGTGAGGTCGGACGCGGCGAGAGCGTGCCCTATGGCCGATACGACGAGACCGTCGACGGGGTCCTGGCCCAGCTGAAGCCGGCCCTGGCGGTTCTTGAGCGCGAGGGCGACGACAATATCGACCATGGGGCGGCCCTGGCCCTGCTGCCCCCCGGCGCGGCCCGCAACGCCTTGGACTGCGCCCTCTGGGACCTGCGCGCCAGGCGCACCGGCGTCAGCGTCGCCGAGGCCACGGGCCTGCCCGTTCCCCCCGCGCTGATCACCGCGGTCACCATCAGCCTGGACGCGCCGGAAGCCATGGCCGCCGCCGCCTGGGCCGTGGCCGATGCGCCGCTGATCAAGATCAAGCTCTCCGCCGAAGACCCCGCCGCCTGCCTGCGCGCCGTGGCCGCCGCCGCGCCGAACGCGCGCTTCATCGTCGATCCCAACGAGGGCTGGACGTTCGAGATCCTCCACGGCCTGCGCTCCCTGCTGGCCGACCTGCCCATAGCTCTGGTCGAGCAACCCCTGCCGGCCGACGCTGACGAGGCGCTGGACGGTTACGATCCGCCCTATGTGATCTGCGCCGACGAGTCGGTCCATGTCGGTGGGGACCTTGCTGCCCTGCGCAGTCGCTACCAGGCGGTGAACCTCAAGCTGGACAAGACCGGCGGGCTTTCCGAGGCGGTGCGGATGCTGGAACAGGCGCGGGCTCTCGGCTTCCAGCTGATGACCGGCTGCATGGTCGCGTCCTCACTGGGAATCGCCCCGGCCCTGCATCTGGCGGGGAGCTGTCATTTCGCCGATCTGGACGGGCCCTGGTGGCTGGCGGTCGATCACCCCGGCGGCCTGCGGGTCGAGGGCGGTGTGATCAGGCCGCCGGCTACTGGCTTCTGGGGGGACGGCGTTGCGGCGGAAGCGCTGTGGCTGTGACCCAAACCCCGCTCTTCCCAGCGAAGGCCGGGACCCAGATTCAGCCAGTGCGTTTGGGGATGATGCGCGTACCGACCGAGCCCAGCCGTATCGTGCCCGGGTTCGATCTTGGCCCCGGCCTTCGCCGGGGAGAGCGGATAGAAGCGCTCTTTGCTAGCGGTTAGAGCATTTTCCGATAAGTGTGAAACGGTTATCGGATCGAAAAATGCTCTAAACTTATGATTTAGAGCCCTTTTCGCCCGACCCTGATGAAGCCATCAGGTCGGAAAGGGCTCTAGCGTTCTCTCGCCGGTCAACTGATCGAGCGGACTTGACCGTCGCCGCGACGCGCCATGGTCTGGTCGCGCCCACTCCGACCGGACCTCACCGATGACCGACACGCCCTCTGCCGCGCCGCGAAAGTCCCCCACGGCCTGGTGGTTCTCCACGCCCCTCTACCAGCGCATTCTCGCCGCCCTGATCCTCGGCGCTGTCGTCGGTTATTTCTGGGGCGGGGGGGCGACCAGTCTGAAGATCGTCGGCGACATCTTCGTGCGGTTGATCCGGATGCTGGTGGCGCCGCTGGTGTTTGTGATCATCGCCACGGGCGTGGCCGAGCTGGGCGATCCCAAGCGGCTGGGCGGCATCGGGGTCAAGACCATCGGCATGTACTTCCTTACCGTGTTTCTGGCGGTGGTGGTCGGCCTGATCTGCGCCAGCCTCTTCCAGCCGGGCCTGGGCGCGGATTTCGCCAATGTCGCGCCTCAGGCCGTGGGAACGCCCAAATCACCGGCCGAGATCTTCATCGGCATCGTACCGCTCAATCCCATCAAGGCCCTGGCCGAGGGCGAGACCCTGGCGATCATCTTCTTCGCCGTGATGGTCGGAGCCGGGGTGATCGTGGCGGGCGAGGCGGGCAAGCCGGTCGCGGTGCTTCTGAAGTCTGGCACCGAGGTGATGCTGAAACTGGTCGGCTTCGTGATGGAGACCGCGCCCTTTGGCGTTTTCGCGCTTATCGCCGTGGTGATGGGCACTAACGGCCCCGAGACCTTTATCAATGTCGCCCAGCTCGCCCTGTGCGTGGTCGTGGGCTCGGCGATCCAGACACTGGTCGTGCACGGCGCTATCGTGCGGTTCCTGGCCTGGCTGCCGGTGGTCCCGTTTTTTAAAGGCATTATCGACGCCATGCTGGTCGGGTTCTCGACCGCGTCGAGCTCGGCCAGCCTGCCGGTGGCGATCCGGGTGGCCGAGGATAATCTGGGCATCAAGCCGCCGGTGACTTCCACCGTCCTGCCGCTGGGCGCGACCATCGGCATGGATGGCACGGCGATGTATGTGGCCATGCTGACCCTGTTCGCTGTCCAGGCCTTCGGCGTGCAGCTGGACCTGGCCCAGTACGCCCTGATCGCCCTGACCACGACCATCGTCGCCATGGGCGTGGCGCCCGTGCCGTCGGGCTCGCTGTTCATCCTGGCCGCCGTGCTGGGCTCCATCGGCATCGGACCCGAGCAGACCGCCCTGATCGTCGGCTTCATCCTGCCGTTCGACCGGGTGCTGGACATGATCCGCACCGTACCCAACGTCACCGCTGATCTGGCCGTGGCGACGGCCGTCGGGCGCTGGGAGAAGGAGATCGACGTCGAGGTCTACAAGGGCAAGCAGAACGCGCCGCATTGAAGTCGCAAAGCTTGGCCATGACTGCAACTTCAATGGGGGAACCGATGCGCAACAGATGGCTGATCGCCGGAGGCCTGCTGAGCGCGGCGGCCGCACTTTTACATCTGGCGGTGATCGTCGGCGGGCCTGATTGGTACCGGTTCTTCGGCGCGGGCGAAGCCCTGGCGCGAGCGGCCGAGCGAGGCTCTTGGGTTCCGGCTTTAGTCACCCTGGGCATTGCGACCGTCCTGGCGATCTGGTCGGCCTACGCCTTCTCCGGCGCCGGACTGATCCCGCGCCTGCCGCTGATCCGCACGGGCCTGGTGACCATCAGCGCGATCTATCTGGCGCGCGGCCTGATCCTCTTTCCAACACTGGCGCTGAAGCCACAATTGATCGACGCCTTCACGGTCTGGAGTTCGCTGATCGTCCTGGTTTACGGCTTGGCCTATGCGGTCGGGACCTGGAAATCCTGGGCTCTTCTCAGTCGAAAGGCCTGAGCGCGACAGCTTTTGTCTACCGGTGTCATCGGTGTGCTATCGCTGCCGCTCAAGAAACGGCGGCGGAGCGCGCGATGAAACGACTTTGGATCGGCATGGCGTTCGCAACGGCGTTTCTGGAGTCGCCGGCCTTTGCCGAAACCCACCTCAAGGTCGCGCCTTCTGGCGCGCCGTTCACCAGTGTGCAGGCGGCCGTCGATGCCCTGCCGGCCCAAGGCGGTGTCATCGAGATCGCGCCGGGCGTCTATCGCGAGAAGCTGACCGTCTCCCGGACCCATGTTCGCTTCAAGGGACTGGGCAAGAAGCCTGACGACGTGGTGCTGGTCTGGGGCGACGCCTCGGCCACCGTCGGCGGCACTTTCAAGAGCGCCTCGGTGACGATCACCGGAGATGACTTCCAGGCCAGAAACCTGACCATCGCCAACGACTATCACCAGAAGGCGGCCGTCCCCTCCCAGGCCGTGGCGCTGTTCGTGAACGGCGACCGGGCGGTCTTTGATCGCCTGCGTCTGCTGGGCGCCCAGGACACGCTCTATGCCGGCCATCGCAAATGCGCGCCCGGCGCGGCCTGCCAAAACAGCCGGCAGTATTTCCGGAATACCTATATCGAGGGCCACATCGACTTCATCTTCGGCGACGGCAAGACGGTGTTCGAGCGCTGTCATCTGCACGCCATCGGCCATGACGGCGTGTTCTTCACCGCCCAGAGTCGACTGACGCCAGAGCAGGACAGCGGCTATATCTTCGACCGCGCCAAGGTGACCGTCGATCCCAAGGCCACCGGCGTGTTCCTGGGGCGAGCCTGGCGGCCCTACGCCACTGTGGTGTTCCTCAACGCCAAGCTGGGCAGGGGACTGGAGTCCAAGGGCTGGCGCGAATGGACCCCCGGCAAGACCGAAACCTGGAAGACGGCCTATTTCGCCGAGTATCGCTCCAGAGGGGCGGGCGCGAACCTGAACGCGCGCGAGCCGTGGACCCATCAACTGACCAAGGCGCAGACGGCGAAGTGGTCGATGCCGGCGTATCTGCGCGGCGCCGACGGCTGGACGCCGAAGGCGGAGATGTAGCGCCTCGCCCCTTGATCCGGTGATACGGCGCGGCTCAGAGTAGGCCCATGGTCGAGAATCCGCTGGAACGCCTGGACACCTTCGAGCTGCTCAAGCTGGGCAAGGCTTCGGTGACGGTCGGCGGACTGGCGGCGGCCCTGTTCATCATCGCCGCCGCCCTGATCGCCTCGCGCCTTACAGCGGCTGGTCTGCAGCGCCTTCGCGCCCGGGCGGCCGGCAGCGCCGCTTCGCTGTACATCGTCGAGAAGGTGCTGACCTATGGCCTGGTGATCATCGGGTTCGTGGCCGGCTTGTCGACCATGGGCCTGGACCTGACCTCGCTGGCCGTGTTCGCCGGCGCCCTTGGCGTGGGTGTCGGCCTGGGCTTGCAGGGCATGGTCAAGGATTTCGCCTCGGGCATTAGCCTCGTGTTCGAGCGGCTGGTGGCGGTGGGCGATTTTGTCGAATTGCCCAGCGGACAGCGCGGCGTGGTCCACGAGGTTGGCCCCCGCGCCACCCGCATCCGCACCAATGACAGCACCGACCTGATCGTGCCCAACTCGGTTCTGGTCAACGACCTCGTCATCAACTGGACCCTGCGCAACACCAACCGCCGCATCCGTGTGCCGTTCGTCACCGCCTTCGGGGTCGACAAGCAGAAGGTGCGCGAGGCCGTGCTGAAGGCGGCCAAGTCGGTGTCCTTCACCTCGGCCGACGATTCCGTGCGCCGCACTCAGGTGTGGCTGGTCGGCTATGGCGAGCACGCCTTGAAGTTCGAGCTGGTCGTCTGGCCCACCGTAGAGGCTGTTCGGCGTCCGGCGGCGATCTTCGCGGCCTACACCTGGGCGATCGATGACGCCCTGCGCGAGGCCCGGATCGAGATCCCCTATCCGCAGCGCGATATCCGGGTGCGCGGCCTGTTCGGCGAGGAGGGCGAGGACGCTTTGACCAGCCTGAAGCTCGAACCCGCCGCCCGCCGTCGGGGCAAGGCCAAGGCCGCCAAGCCCGGGTCCAGTAACGACGCGGCTCTGGACCTCGAGCGCGAGGATCCCGACGATCCGCCGATGCCGCCGCCGACTCCTGCGCCCAAGGGCTGAGGTTTCTGAACGTTGATAAGCTGAGCCCTTGACGCGTCTGCCGCGCCGCCGCAATCTTCTCGCAACTGCGAAAAGAAGACTATGGGGAGACTGCGGATGAAGACCGCGCGAGGCTTTTTCAAACCCTTGGCCATCGGCGCGCCCGCGCCCTATCGCGACCTGCCGGCCCGTGTGGAGCGGATGATCCATTTCGTGCCGCCGCACCTGGAAAAGGTCCGCGCCAAGGTCCCTGAGATCGCTCCGACTGTCGATGTGATCCTCGCCAATCTGGAAGACGCCATCCCCGCCGACGCCAAGGGCGCGGCCCTGGCCGGCCTGATCGCCATGTCCCGCGAAGTCGACTTCAAGGCCTTGGGCGTGGGGTTCTGGACGCGGATCAACTGCCTGAACTCGCCGTGGCACCTGGACGAGGTCTCGACCATCGTCGAGAAGGCCGGCGACAAGATCGACGTCATAATGGTGCCCAAGGTCGAGGGGCCGTGGGACATCTTCTACATGGACCAGTTGCTGGCTTCGCTGGAGGCCAAGCATGGCGTCACCCGGCCGATCCTGCTCCACGCCATCCTCGAAACTGCCGAGGGCGTGATGAATGTCGAGGCCATCGCCGCGGCCAGTCCGCGCATGCAGGGGATTTCGCTCGGCCCGGCCGATCTCGCCGCCAGCCGCGCCATGAAGACCACCCGCGTGGGCGGTGGTCATCCGGGCTATCGGGTCATCGAGGATCCGCACCCGGACGGCTCGGCCCGCGCTTCGGTGCAGCAGGACCTGTGGCACTACACCTTCGCCAAGATGGTCGACGCCTGCGCCGCCCACGGCATCAAGCCGTTCTACGGGCCGTTTGGCGCCATCGATGATCCGGTCGCCTGCGAGCAGCAGTTCCGCAACGCCTTCCTGATGGGCTGCGCCGGCGCCTGGAGCCTGCACCCCAGCCAGATCGCCATCGCCAAACAGGTGTTCAGCCCGGCCCCGGACGAGGTGATCTTCGCCAAACGTATCCTCGAAGCCATGCCGGACGGCACCGGCGTGGCGATGCTGGACGGCAAGATGCAGGACGACGCGACCTGGAAACAGGCCAAGGTCATGGTCGACTGCGCGCGGCAGATCGCGGGCAAGGATGCGGATTATGCGGCGCTGTACGGGTTTTAGACCCTCCTCCTAGCGGGGGAGGTGTCGCCGTAGGCGACGGAGGGGGGATCAACCTCTGACTCATTGCGGTCTTCCCCTTCCGGCCTCCGGCCGCCTCCCCCTTCAGGGGGAGGATCTACGGGCTTTTCCCACCGTCGTCACCACCCGCGCCCCTTGCGTCAGCAGCCGGTGGACCGGGCACATCTCGGCGATTTCCATCAACCGCTGGCGCTGCTCGGCATCCAGATCCCCATCCAGCGTGATCTCGCGATCGAACCGCTCAGGCGGCGTCATGTCGGCCTCCCGCGAACTGCGCACCTCGACGCGCACCGCGCCCAGCGCCCAGTTCTTGCGCTTGGCGTAGAGCCGCAGGGTCATGGTGGTGCAGGCCGCCAGACCCGCCGCGACCAGGTCGTGCGGATCGGGACCGAGGTCCAGGCCGCCGCCCGCGACCTTCACATCCGCCACCAGACTGGTCGGACCGGCGGTGACGAACATCTGCAGGCCGCCATGGCCGCTGTCGTCGGCGATGGCGCTGGGGCGAGGGGCGTCGGTCATGGCTGTCTCCGGTTTCAAGCTTGAGGAGAATGCCGGGATGGACCGCGCCTGGCTTGTCGAAAATCACGCTATGGGCGTCAGGTCGAAGTTGGGCTCGTGGTCGGCCGCCAGCGAGATGCCGGCCTTGGGCAGAACTGGCCGGGCGCCGGCGGGCAGGGCGATGTTAAAGCGCTCCAGGAGGCTGGCCAAGATGATTTGCGCCTCGGCCAAGGCGAAGCTGGCGCCGATACACACACGCGGCCCGGCGCCGAACGGGATGAAGGCGTCGATCCCCCACGGATGAGGCTGGTCGATGAACCGCTCGGGCTGGAACGCCAGGGGCTGGTCCCAGAGCTTGCGATGTCGATGGATCAGCCACGGACTGATCATGATCATGTGGCCCGGCTCGACCCTACAGCCCAGAATCTCGTCGGCAGTTACCACTTCGCGCGCGATCAACGGTACGGGCGGATAGAGGCGTAGGGCCTCCATCAGCACCGAGCGCATCAACGGCCAGGCCTTCAGGTCGTCGAGGCTGGTCACCCGCTCCGGCGGAAAAGCAACGATCTCGGCGCGGACGCGATCCTGGGTCGCGGTGTCCAGGGTCAGCAGATAGGCAGTCCAGAACAGTAGCCGCGAGGTGGTCTCGAAACCGGCCGCCAGCATGGTGCCGCACTGGTCGCGGATCTCGGCATCGCCGAGCGGAGCGCCGTCCTCGTTGCGGGCGGCCAGCAGGCGGCCCAACAGGTCGTGACAGTCAGGACGAGGGTTGGCGTGGCGTTCGGCGATCAGGGCCTCGACGGCGGCGAACCACTGGCCGCCGATGCGACGGCGAGCTGTGTCGCCCATTGCCAGATCGTCGGCGCCCTTGGCCAGGAAGTCGAACAGGTTGAGGTGCGCTGGTCCCTCCAGATAGCGTCGCGCCAGGCGAGCCATCTCCGCGCCGTCGGCGTCGGCATTGCGCGAGAACAGGGCCCGTAGCACTGCGTCCAGGGCCGTCTGATGAAAGGCCTCCGCCAGATTGGCGCGATCGCACCCCGTCAGGCGGTCGGCCAGGGCCGCTCCGGCGGCCGTGAAGTGCGGAAGCAAGGCTCCGATCGCCGCCGGGGTGAAGGCCGGGGCCAGCGACTTGCGCTGTCGCCGCCAGGTTTCCCCCTCGGTCAGCAGCAGGCCACCGCCGACCAGGGCGCGGATCGGCCGCGCTGACTTGCCCGGCCGCCGGTAGTTATGGGCGTGGGAGCCCATGACATGGCGCACCCCGGCCGGGTCGCTGACGACCAGGCCCGGCTGGCCCAGGAAAACATAGGGGGTTAGAAGGTCGTCGAAGTCGGCTTCAGACCAGCTGCCGACCAGGCTACGGCTCATTTCCCAGATCGCCCGGAGATTCCCGATAGGGCGGGCATGCACCTTGGGCGCGGGCGGTACGATCAGCGGCGACGGCGCGGTGAGAGCGTCCATGTAAACCTCCGGACCAAGGGACCAAGCCCTCTGCCGGAAGCATCTCCTAGCACTATGCATGCTGCGCCGCAATAATTCATCGTTCGATGAAAATTGCGGTTTGGGGAATCAGGCAGCCGCCAGGCGCCGGGCAGGCACATCGAACACGCGCGTCGCGCCGCGCCAGACCTCGATCAGATCGCAGCGGTGATGCATGTCGATCAGCTCAAACGCGCGGCGGCGGGCGGCTTGATCATCTGCATATGGAGCAACGTCGAAACGCGGAACAGAGCCGTCGGATTCGACACAGAAGAAGGTGAACACCTGCATGGGGATCCCTCGTCCTCTACAGGCGGGTCCGAGCCACATTCGATGGGCGGGGGCCGCGGGCGCTGGTTCTTGTTCGCGACCAGCTAGAAACGACCATAGGACCAAATGTCGCGATTCACCATAAAAATGAGTCTTCAAAAGAGACTCTCTGGCGATCCATTTGGGGACGGTCCTGGGGATGAATTCGCTCGGCTGAGGAACGTTCCAAACCCGGTTCCCTTTTTATGGCTTAGCCACTAGGTTCGCACCCTTTCGTAAACGGCGACGTTGAGACTCCATGGCCGCCCACTATCTCGATTTCGAACGCCCAATCGCTGATCTGGAAAGCAAGATCGAGGAGCTGAGCAAGCTCTCCGAGACCGCTGGGCCGGGCGCGTTCGAGAGCGAGATCCAGGCCCTGCGCGACCGCGCCCAGGAGCTGCGGGTCGATGCCTATGCCAACCTCGACGCCTGGCAGAAGACCATGGTCGCCCGCCACCCCCAGCGGCCCCACCTGCGCGATTATGTCGCGGGCCTGATCGACGAGTTCGTTGAGCTGCGCGGCGACCGCAAGTTTGCCGACGACCAGGCCATCGTCGGCGGCCTGGGACGCTTCCGGGGGCAGCCCGTCGTGGTCATGGGCCACGAGAAAGGTCACGATACGACCACGCGCCTGAAGCACAATTTCGGCATGGCCCGGCCCGAGGGCTACCGCAAGGCCGTGCGCCTGATGGATATGGCCGAGCGGTTCAGCCTGCCGGTCCTGACCTTCGTCGACACCGCCGGCGCCTATCCGGGCCTGGGCGCCGAGGAGCGGGGTCAGGCCGAGGCCATCGCCCGCTCGACCGAGCGCTGCCTGACCCTGGGCACGCCAATGATCGCCACCATCGTCGGCGAGGGCGGCTCCGGCGGGGCCATCGCCCTGGCCGGCGCCAACAAGGTGCTGATCCTCGAGCACTCGATCTATTCGGTGATCAGCCCCGAAGGCGCGGCCTCGATCCTGTGGCGCGACGGCGCCCGGGCCAAGGATGCGGCCACCCAGATGCGGATCACAGCGCAGGACCTGATCAAGATCGGCATCGTCGACAGGATCATCGAGGAACCCGCCGGCGGCGCCCACTCCGATCGCGAAGCCGCCCTGAAGGCCGTCGGCGACGCGGTCGAGGAAGAGCTGAAGGCCCTGTCCCCGCTCGACGCCGCCGCTTTGAAGAAGCAGCGCTCGGACCGTTTCTACGCCATCGGCCGCGTGGGTCTGCAGTAGCCCTGCGACTTTCCTGACGACGGATGTCACATCCGCCCGCCCCATCTCGTCTTGCTGGCGAAGGACCGATCTGCGGTCCCAAGGAGCAAGCCATGGCCGCCACAGCCGCCTTCCGTCACGATCTCAATGTCCCCGCCGTCTACCAGGCCTTCATCGCCGCCGAGGGCGCGATCCTCGCCGCCGGCCTGCCCAGGAGCCTGATCCATCTGGTCAAGCTGCGGGCCTCGTAGAACAATCAGTGCGGCCTCTGCGTGAAGTTGCACGCCAAGGAAGCCCGTCATGACGGCGAGACCAGCGATCGCCTGGACCGCCTGATCGTCTGGCGCCACGTCGCCGATTTCACCCCCGCCGAGAAGGCCGCTTTGGCCTGGACCGAGGCCTTGACGGCGCTGGATCCCAAGGCCGATCTGGCCCCGCTGCGGGCGGAACTGCGCGAGCATTTCAGCGACGCCGAGGTCAGCGCCCTGACGTCGGCCATCGCCATGATCAACCTGTGGAACCGCCTGCAGGTCTCGGGTCACTAACCGCCCTCCATAGTGGCGCTTCGGCGGCGAACCGCGCTAGGCTCGCCGCCGAACCTCTGGAGGACGTCATGATCCGAGCCCTTGGCGCGAGCCTGATCCTGGCGACCCTGTGCTTTGGCGCGGCCCAGGCCCAGCCGCCATCCAAGCCCACAAGGCCGACCTCGGCGCTGGACCGCTGCCTGGCCAGGCCGGACGGGCAAACGACCTATGGCATGGTCGAGTGCCTGGGCGTCGAAATCCAGGCGCAGGACGCCCGCCTCAACCGCGCCTATCAGGCCGCCCTGGCCCGGCTGGAGCGGCCCCGCCAGAAGGCCGCCCTGCAAAAAGCCCAGCGGGCCTGGATGGCCTTCCGCGACGCCGATTGCGCCAGCTATCTGGACGAGGACTGGGGCACGATGGCCCGGGTCGAGGCCCAGCAATGCGTCCTGGACCGCACCGATGAGCGCGCCGACGAGCTGGAAGTGTTCCGCAAGTGGAGCTGAGCCCTCTTGCCTGACGCTAGGGTCATTCCCGCATAGCCCCTCGATATCCAGAGGGAGCTCCCCAAGGGGAGTGAAACGCCATGGCCATCAAGACCCGCTTTACCGAGATGTTCGGCGTCGAGCACCCCATCGCCCAGGGCGGCATGCAGTGGGTCGGCAAGGCCGAGCTGGTCAGCGCCGTCGCCAATGCCGGGGCGCTCGGCTTCCTGACCGCCCTGACCCAGCCCAACCCCGAGGCCTTGGCCAAGGAGATCGCCCGCACCCGCGATCTCACCGACAAGCCGTTCGGCGTCAACCTGACCATCCTGCCCACCATGACCCCCCCGCCCTATGCCGAGTTCAGGGCCGCGATCATCGAGAGCGGGATCAAGATCGTCGAGACCGCGGGTTACAAGCCCCAGGAGCATGTCGATGACCTGCGGGCCCACGGCGTCAAGGTGATCCACAAGTGCACCGCCGTTCGCCATGCCCTGAGCGCCGAGCGGATGGGGGTGGACGCCATCAGCATCGACGGCTTCGAATGCGCCGGCCATCCGGGCGAGGACGATATCCCCGGCCTGATCCTGATCGCCGTCGCCGCCGACAAGGTGAAGATCCCCATGCTGGCCTCCGGCGGCATCGCCGATGCGCGCGGCCTGGTGGCGGCCCTGGCCCTCGGCGCCGACGGCATCAATATGGGCACCCGCTTCTGTGTCACCCAGGAGGCCCCGATCCCGATGGCCTTCAAGGAGCAGATGGTCGCCAATGACGAGCGCCAGACCGACCTGATCTTCCGCACCCTGCACAATACAGCGCGCGTGATGCGCAACGCCGTCAGCCAGGAAGTGGTGCAGATCGAGCGGGCCGGCGGCGCCAAGTTCGAAGACGTCGCCCATTTGGTGGCCGGCACGCGGGGCCGCGACGCCTTGGCTAAAGGCGACACCGACGGCGGCATCTGGTCGGCCGGCATGGTCCAGGGCCTGATCCACGACATCCCCACTGTGCGCGAGCTGGTCGACCGCATCGTCAGCGAGGCCGAGACGATCATCCGGGGCCGGCTGGCGGCGATGGTCGGCTGACGTCGCGCAACCATCACTGGCCCCCCCGCTCCCGATGGCCGATGAAGGCCCGACAGGCGAGGGGACCACGATGGCCGATTCGATCGAGACGATGATCGACCGCCTGCGGGCGCTTGAGGAGCAGCTGGAGGCCGCCTTCGCGGCCGGGGCCGCAGCCCATGGCCTGGACCTGAAGAGCGGCAAGCCGCGCTTTGGCCCCGAGGTGCGCGCCAGCCAGCGCGGCCACAAGCGCCGCATCGACGTCTTCAAGACGCCGTGGCCCACCCTGCTGACCCTGCCGCTGATCTACGGCATGGTCATTCCGATGGCCCTGATGGACCTGGCGGTCAGCATCTATCAGCTGGGCTGCTTCACCGCCTGGGGGATCGAGCGTGTCCGTCGCCGCGACTATGTGGTCATCGACCGCCACCGGCTGAGCTATCTGAACCCGGTGCAGAAGCTCAACTGCGTCTATTGCGGCTATGGCAACGGCGTCATCGCCTATGCCCGCGAGATCACCGCCCGCACCGAGCAATACTGGTGCCCGATCAAGCACGCCCTGAAGGTCAAGGGCAGCCACGAGCGCTATGCGACCTTCCTCGACTATGGCGACGCCGAGGGCTTCGTGAAGAGCTCGGCCGCCTATCGCGAACGCCTGAAAAAGGCCAAGGCCGCCGCCGACGCGGCCGACGCGGCCGACGCCGCCGCCGAGGCGAGCAAGGCGGGCTGAGTCCCGCTCTTCATCGGCCCCCGCCGGGGCGGACGACCTGCGGAGCCGCTCAGGGGTGGCGGCGAGCCGCGCCGACTACAGTCCGATCAGCGCCACATCCATCGCCGTCCGCTCCATGCTGATCAGCCACCCCGCCCGCACCTCGGCCAGCTGGCGAGCCTTCTCTGCCTGGCGGGCCTGCTCGGTGGCGTCGGGCGGGCCGGCGGTGTGGCGGCGGCGAGGCGAGGCCGTGTTGCGGCGGGCTTTCGACGGGTGCGCGGCCTGGGCCTGCGCCTCGTCCGCCCATTGCGTGCGCAAGGCGTCGAGCTTGCGGATCATCTCGATGTGCCAGGCGGTAACCTTGGCGTCGCGTGAAGCGTCGGTCATGGCGGATCTCCAAGAGGGCAGGCGCACAGCTGCGCCGCCGCGCCGGATCGCGGCGCGGGTGAGAACGGGAGAGGCGCGGGGCGTCCGGACAGCGTCCGGATCTGTTGTGTTCAATGTACCGTTTCGACGAAGCCTGACGCCCCGCGCGGTCGTTATCCCTCTGGCCGGGGTGCGCAGGCCTTGTTCAGCCTTTTGCCCCACCCGGGCTTACCCCCTTCGCGACCGGACCCAGCCCTGAAGCTGCAAGCCACGGTCGTCCCGGAGACCCGGAGCGAACCTTCGGGCGGGCGGGGGTCCTCCGACGGACCTCCCGATAGGCGGGTTTACGTCACCCACCCTCCCATCAAGCCGGCCGGTCCCGCATCCGCGACTCCGGCGGCCCCGCTCGACCGCATCCACGCCGCGCGTCTCGGGCCGGATCCAAGAGCCCTCTCCCTCGCGACGGGATGGCTAGAAGTATGCGGCAGGTTTGAGCGCCGAGGATCGGGGCGATGGACTTTTTTACAAGGCGTTGGAGGGGCTGGGGTTTTTGGCGAAAAGAACGGGGATAGAGGGTGGTGGGTCCCCATACTCGCAACCCTCTCCCATAGGGAGAGGGAGGGGCCCACGCATGCGTGGGAGGGTGAGGGGTTACATCGTCAGCCGCTGTCGCACCCAAAACCCCTGCCTTGTCCGGAAGGGCTTCGCAAACCTCTCACCCTCCCACCGCTGCGCGGCGGGCCCCTCCCTCTCTCTATGAGAGAGGGTCAGTCCACCTTCACCCGGAAATGAAACGCATCCACCGCCAGCCCCTCGCGGAAGTAAAACCGGTGCGCGCCCTCGCGGACCACGTTGGAGATCAGCTCCAGCTGCGCGCAGCCCTCGCGCAAAAACCACCAAGGGGGGCCTCGTCCTTCAGCCAGGCGCCTTGCCATGATCGCCCGACCGCGCGGCCTCGTCGGAGGCCAGGTCGTCAACGCTCAGCAGCCGGCCGCAATACAGCATGTCCAGGATCCGATACCCGGCCACGGCGCGCGGCACGCCGTCCTGGCTCAAACAGGCCAGTCGAAACCCGTCGCTGGCCATCAGCCCCCGGATGCGGGCGACATAGGTCTCCGCCGTCAAGTGCGGACGCAGCTGGGACATCACCGGGAAGGCGGCGGCGATCTCGGCGTCGGTGGTGGGGCGGGTGATGGTCATGGGGGCATCTTGCCCTTCTCCCCTTGCGGGAGAAGGTGGCGGCCGAAGGCCGACGGATGAGGGGTGGATAGGCCTGTCGGAACGCCCGCGCGACCCCTCACCCGACCCGCTACGCGGGCCACCCTCTCCCGCATGGGGAGAGGGATTGCAGCGCCTAGACGTTCATGTATTGTTCTCATCATGGTTGATCGAGCCCGACAACTCGCCTTCGCGCGCGCCCTGCGCCGCGAACCCCCAATGACCGAGCGCCTGCTATGGACGCTCCTCCGCGACCGCCGTCTCGACGGCCTGAAGTTTCGCCGCCAACTGCCGATCGGTCGCTATGTGGCGGACTTCGTCTGCCTGCGTCATCGGCTGATCATCGAGGCGGACGGCCCTCACCACGAAGAGCGCACCGAGGCCGACGCCGTTAGAGACGCCTGGCTGCGGGCTCAAGGCTTCCACGTCCTGCGCTTCACCAACAAGGCCATCCAGGGCTTCCCTGAAACGGTCCTGAACCAGATCCTGGCCGCCTGCGCCCCAAACCCTTCTCCCCTTGCGGGAGAAGGTGGCGGCCGAAGGCCGACGGATGAGGGGTAGATAATCCTGTCAGCTGGGCGCCCGGCCGTCCCGCTCTACGCGGTGGTGCTCGCTGTGCGACCCCTCACCCGAGCCGCTGTCGCGGCCCACCCTCTCCCGCATGGGGAGAGGGGACGGGCGCTATCCTTCTCCCCTTGCGGGAGAAGGTGGCAGCCGCAGGCTGACGGATGAGGGGTCGAAAGCCTGATGACGACTTGCCTAGCCAGACACCCTTCGCGCCGAAGGGAGCCAGCCATTCATCTCACGGCGAGACGGTCGCCGGTCTGGACAGGTTGCTCCGCCGACACCGGTCTGCGACCGGTCGCGCCGCGGCGGCCCGGAGGGCCGTCCTTGACCAACCTGTCCAGACCGGCACGCTTGGCCTCCATGAGATGAAGGGCGGGGTGGGGCGCGATGTGCGCCCAAGAGTTCCTAGCGACTGCGCATCCCCTCGAACGACCCATAGATCACCGAACACGCGCGGATAGCATTTCGGTCAAGGAGTCCTACGAAAGCATACTTAGCCTGGTGCATGACGTGAGTGACATCGGCCTGGGTCGCTTTACCGGTGTCGTCTGGAGACGCCTCGAAGTCGAAATAGAACCCAGCTTTCTTTTTTAGGTTCAGATCACCTCGAACTATCTCCCCAACGTCAGCCAGAACGCCCGAGGACAGCATCTCCTCCAAAGCTAGGTCAACGCCTTTTGCCCTGTCATCGCCCGTCGCATCGCGTGGGAGGTGCGAAACACGCTCGGAGATATGCCGGGCGACAATCATGCAAGCGACTGCGACTTGCTTGTCGTCATGGAAACTCACCCGCAGCCGGCTCTTTACGCCGAGTGTCTTCAGCGCACTAACGATCAGCTTTCCGACCTCTTCGAACGCCAGCACTGAAATGGACAGAGCGCTATCGAACCGACCAGCTGAGGAAAGAAATTCCGCGTCGTCGAGCAGACGCATCAGGGTATTTGCAACACCGATAACGGCCGGCAACGGTTGTCCGAAGATATTCTCAGCATCAACGATCAAGCTATCGATGAGCGGTTGGGCAGCGTCCCATTCAGCTTGATCGATATCAGTGGAAAGCATTTTTGCTTCTACTGCTCCAGCATAATCATATGCTGACATTTCCAGTTTCCTCCCGATCTCGCGGGGTTCAGTTAAGGAAATACGGCCTCAAGATTCGCCGCATCTAACAATACCCAGATGTCTTCACCGAAGGCACCTGTCTCACCCCATCCCCGACACCAACCCCAGATGCTCGACGAACGGCTCAAAGTCCCGATCGCTCGACAGCAAGGGGTAGCCGCTCTCGATGCAGCGGGTGGCGATCAGAGTGTCGATGGTCTTGCGGGCGGTGACGCCCAGCGCGCGCAGGGCCCGGAAGTTGCGGGCGGCCTGGATGGCGATATCCTGACCGCCGATCTCCACCAGAGTCAGGCCGCCCAGCAGTTCCAGCGCCTGATCGAAGTCGCGCTGGCGGGTGAAGCCTTGCAGCACTTCGGTCAGGATCAGGTCGCCGATGGCCAGGGGCTCGACGCCGAGCAGTTGGTCCAGCCGGTCGGACTGGGGCGTGGAGACGCCCCGGAAGTAGTCGATCCAGACGCTTGAATCGACGAGGATCACCCGTCGGTCCGCATGGCGTCGAGATCGCCCTCCCAGGCCAGCTTGCCGCGCAACTGGCGGATCGCGGCCTGCTGGCGAAGGCGCAGCAAGGTCTTGAGGCCCAACTCAACGGCCTCGCGCTTGGTCTTCAGGCCCGTGGCCTTGAGGGTCTGGGCCATCAGGACGTCATCGATAACGACATTGGTGCGCATGATGTGTATCCAATCGTGTCGGCGTACACATAGCATGCGATGCACCTCTCGGCTACCGCCCCATCCATCTCCCCGCCGCCACATCACTATCCGGCTGCGTGTTGAACGCGATCCGCGCCCCGGCGCGTGGCTGTGCGCACGTCAGGCAGGCTCGTCGCGGCCGAGCGTATTTAGCCAGGCCCCGACATCCGTCACTTCGTTGGCTTCGCCGCGATCCAGTTCGTCCAGGCCTTCCTGAACTAGGGCGCGGTACCGGGCCTCGCGGGCGGCGTCGGTTTCGAGGGCTTTGTCGGGCGTGATCTGGCGCTCGGTCATGAGCCGGACGGTAGGCAAAAATCGGGGTTTCTCAAAGCGGGCAGACTCGCCCCCTCCGCGCTGGCCCCCTCCGGCCCTCGGGGCCACCTCCCCCAGAGGGGACGAGCTACCCCACGCCCAGCCTCACAGCCGGCTCTTCCGGAATGCCTCGGCCTGCTCGGCCCGCAGTTCCTGGCGGATCCGCTTCGGGGCGGCCTTGTCGACCTTCTCGCCCGGGGCGGTGAGGATCTCGTTGGCGAATTCCAGGTCCATCATCTTCATGCGCTTGATCTCGTCGCGCAGGCGGGCGGCGGTCTCGAACTCGAGGTTGGAGGCGGCTTCGCGCATGCGGGCCTCGAGGTCCTTGAGGGCGGCCTTGAAGTTGTCGCCGGTGAAGGGCTTGTCGTCGCCCTCGTGCAGGCCGCCGATCGGCACGGTGACGCGGTCGCCGCGCTCGAACGGGCTGTTGAGGATGTCCTTGATGTCGCGCTTGACGCTCTCGGGGGTGATGCCGTTGTCGAGGTTGAACTGGTGCTGCTTGTCGCGGCGGCGCTGGGTCTCGCCCATGGCCCGCTCCATGCTGCCGGTGATCCGGTCGGCGTAGAGGATGACCTTGCCGTCGATGTTCCGCGCCGCGCGGCCGATGGTCTGGATCAGGCTGGTTTCCGAGCGCAGGAAGCCTTCCTTGTCGGCGTCGAGAATGGCCACCAAGCCGCATTCGGGGATGTCGAGGCCCTCGCGCAGCAGGTTGATGCCCACCAGCGCGTCGAACTTGCCCAGCCGCAGATCGCGGATGATCTCGATGCGCTCCAGGGTGTCGACGTCGGAGTGCATGTAGCGCACGCCCAGGCCCTGCTCGTTGATATATTCGGTCAGGTCCTCGGCCATCTTCTTGGTCAGGACGGTGATCAGAGAGCGGTAGCCCTTGGCCTTGGTCTGGCGGATCTCGTCGATGACGTCGTCGACCTGGGAGGCGTTGTTGGCGCTGACCGGGCGGACCTCGACCGGCGGGTCGATCAGGCCGGTGGGGCGGATCACCTGCTCGGCGAAGACGCCGCCGGAACGCTCCAGCTCCCACGAGGCCGGGGTGGCCGAGACGTGGACCGACTGGGGCCGCATGGCGTCCCATTCCTCGAACTTGAGGGGGCGGTTGTCGAGGGCGCTGGGCAGGCGAAAGCCGTATTCGGCCAAGGTCCATTTGCGGCTGCGGTCGCCCTTGTACATGGCGCCGATCTGCGGAACCGTCTGGTGGCTCTCGTCGGTGAACAGCAGGGCGTTGTCGGGGATATATTCGAAGAAGGTCGGCGGCGGCTCGCCCGGCTTGCGGCCCGAGAGGTAGCGGCTGTAGTTCTCGATGCCGGCGCAGGAGCCGGTGGTCTCGATCATCTCCAGGTCGAAGGTGGTGCGCTGTTCCAGGCGCTGGGCCTCCAGCAGCTTGCCGTTCTCGTACATCCAGGCCAGGCGCTCCTTGAGCTCGGCGCGGATCTCGATGATCGCCTGGCGCAGGGTGGGGCGCGGCGTGACGTGGTGGCTATTCGCATAGACTTTGATTGATGGGAGATCCGCGGTCTTCTTGCCGGTCAGCGGGTCGAACTCGGCGATGGCCTCGACCTCGTCGCCGAACAGGCTGATGCGCCAGGCGCGGTCTTCATAGTGGGCGGGGAAGATTTCCAGCGTGTCGCCCCGGCGGCGGAACGTGCCGCGCTCGAAGGCGGAGTCGTTGCGCTTGTACTGCTGGGCCACCAGGTCAGCCATCAACTGCTTCTCGTTGACCGTCTGGCCGACCTCCAGGGTGAAGGTCATGGCCGTGTAGGTCTCGACCGAGCCGATGCCGTAGATGCAGCTGACCGAGGCGACGATGATCACGTCGTCGCGTTCCAGGATCGCCCGGGTGGCCGAGTGGCGCATCCGGTCGATCTGCTCGTTGATGGAGCTGTCCTTCTCGATATAGGTGTCGGTGCGCGGGACGTAGGCTTCGGGCTGGTAGTAGTCGTAATAGCTGACGAAATATTCGACCGCGTTCTCCGGGAAGAAGCTCCGCATCTCGCTGTAGAGCTGGGCGGCCAGGGTCTTGTTGGGGGCCAGGATCAGGGCCGGGCGCTGGGTGGCCTCGATCACCTTGGCCATGGTGAAGGTCTTGCCCGAGCCGGTGACGCCCAGCAGCACCTGATCCTGATCGCCGTTGCTCAGACCCTGCACGAGCTCGGCGATGGCGGTCGGCTGGTCGCCGGCGGGGGAGTATTCTGACACCAGCTTGAACGCCCGGCCGCCCTCGGACTTGGCGGGCCGCTCGGGGCGGTGCGGGGTCCACAGGGTCTGCCGGGCGATCATGGCCGGATCGGTGGATGAGTGGTCCATGACGAACGGCGTGGAGACGTCGGAAACGCCGCTATCTCGGGTGCTTGGCATCCATGGAAAGTAAGGTCGCCGGCCCGCGAAGGCTAGGGGGTCTGCTGACGGCGAGTGTCAGCAGACTGGCGGGAGGGGGCTACAGGCGACTGTTGCAGCGCCGATACAGCCGGCAGGTTTCGGGTTTCGCCCGGCCTGAAACGCCCGGTGTCGATACCCCACGCGCCACAGCGCCAGCGGCCAGAGCCGTGGCGACCATCTTCAAATAGTCATTGCATCTATTCGTGAAGTGAAGAGAGGGCGGTGCGTGCATGACTTCAAGTTAGAAATTTGTCATGCGACGGAAAAGACGTTTCAGGATTGCAATCCTCTCCAACCAACAGGTCGGATTCATCTCGACTCTACTGTGAGATCGGGAGCCGTTTCTGTTTGTCGGTATTCGATATCGTCTTATTGACGAAAGAGGGGAATTTATCGTGAAGCAATATAAGACTATACGACAGCGCCTGCTGGGATCGTCGATGATCTGCGGCGTGGCCATGGCGGCGCTGGCCGCCGGCCAGGCCTCGGCCCAGACCGTGGCGCCGGAGCCTGAGTCCACCGAGATCGAAGCGGTGGTCGTGACCGGCTCGCTGTTCCGCCGCACCGACACCGAGACCCCGTCGCCGGTCACGGTTCTCACCAATGAAAGCCTGGAGCGGGCCGGCATCACCACGGCCACCGACGCCATTCGCTCGGTCTCGGCCGATGGCGCGGGCTCGATCGGCACGGGCTTCCAGAGCGGCTTCAGCGCCGGCGGTTCGGCCGTCTCGCTGCGCGGCCTGGGCGTGTCGTCCACCCTGGTGCTGGTCGATGGCCTGCGCTCGGCCAACTTCCCGATCAATGACGACGGCCACAACGCCTATGTCGACCTGAACTCGATCCCGTTCAGCCTGATCGACCGGATCGAGGTGCTGAAGGACGGGGCCTCGTCCAGCTACGGCGCCGACGCCATCGGCGGCGTGGTCAACCTGATCTTGAAGAAGCAATTCGTCGGCGTGGCCGGCAGCGCCGAATATGGCGAGAGCGATCGCGGCGACGCCGAGCACAAGCAGTTCGACCTGACCCTCGGCTATGGCGACTATGCGCAGAGCGGCTGGAACTTCTACGTCAACGGCGAGTACCAGAAGGACGGCCGGGTCACGAGCCACAGCCGGGGCTTCCCGTATAACACTCAGGACCTGAGCCGCATCGGTGGTCTGGACCAGAACACCGCCGACAGCACCCTGACTACGGCCACTCCCACCGCCGTCGTCACCCGCGTCAACCAGAGTGACCTGAACAACCCGCTGTCGGGCATGATCGGCGCACCGCTGACCACCTCGTACCAGGCCCTGAACCTGAACTGCGCCAACGGCTCCTATACCGTGACCACCGGCGCGGCTCAGGGGTCCAGCTGCAAGTACGACATGGTCGATCTCTATAACCAGCTCGCGCCGTTCCAGGAGCGCTACGCGGTCAATGGCCGCCTGAGCGTGC
This sequence comes from Caulobacter sp. DWR1-3-2b1, assembly GCF_049895765.1. NCBI lineage: Bacteria > Pseudomonadati > Pseudomonadota > Alphaproteobacteria > Caulobacterales > Caulobacteraceae > Caulobacter > Caulobacter sp. DWR1-3-2b1. Next base: position 204,670 of record NZ_JAFCSZ010000004.1, on the reverse strand, counting down.
GCCTGAACGAGAACATCGAGGGCTACATCACCGGCAGCTTCTCGCATGACGAGGTGCGGATCAAAAACCAGCCGCGCACCATCCGGGCCACCCAGCCGTTCGGCGGCTCGCCCGCCGTCTCGTCGCTGAACCCGGGCATCGTACTGCCGGTCTATGTCTGCTCGTCGGGCGTCAACTGCGCCACGGCCGGCGACCGTCGCCTGAACCCGAACAACCCGTTCGCCACTGCCTTCGCCGCCGATCCGGCCAACGGCGCGGCGCGCATCTACTACCTGTTCGGCGACATCCCGGCCGGCAGCGACCGCAGCAATGACGTGATCCGCGGCACGGCGGGCCTCAAGGGCAGCTTCGGTGACGGCTGGGACTGGCGGATCGAAGGGGTCGCCGCGCGCGACAACCTGAAGATCACCCAGTACGGTTTCCTCAACATCGCCAACCTGCTGAAGTCGATCAACACGGGCGGCTACAACTTCGTCAATCCGTCGGCCAATACCGAGACGGTGCGCGACTTCGTCTCGCCCGACGTGAAAACGCCGTCGCACTCGACCCTGCTGTCGCTGGACGGTTCGGTGACCAAGTCGCTCTGGGCCCTGCCCGGCGGCGACATGCAGCTGGCCCTCGGCGCCCAGATCCGCAAGGAAACCCTGGTCAACAACAACCAGAACGCCCGCCTGGACACCTATAGCCTGACCACCTCGTCGGCGTTCGGCGAGCACACGGTCGCGGCCGGCTATTTCGAACTGCTGGCCCCGGTCACCGAAGACCTCGAGATCAACGTTTCGGGTCGCTATGACGACTACTCGGAAGGCTTCGGCCACTTCTCTCCGAAGCTCGGCGCGAAATACTCGCCGATGCGTCAACTGGCGTTCCGGGGCACCTACTCCAAGGGTTTCCGGGCCCCAACCTTCGCCGAAGCCGGATCGCGCAGCCAGTATGCGGGCTTCTCGACCTTCACCACCCCGGCATCCTTCCAGCAGGCGCACGGCGGCCTGACCTCGGGCGGCAACACCAACCCCTATGCCCAATCCTATTCTCTAGGCGGCGGCTATGTGGGCAATCCGGACCTGAAGCCGGAGAAGTCGCGCAGCTTCACCGCCGGCGTGATCGTCGAGCCCACCCGCTGGTTCTCGGCGACGCTGGACTATTACGACGTCGAGAAGTCGGACCTGATCGTGGCCGGACCGCTGCTGGCCAATGCCCGCAACGCCTACTACACCAAGACCAACGTGACGGACTCCTGCGCCGCCGTGGCGGCCGTAGGTCCGGGCTATTCGTGCAACCTGATCGACGCCGTCGATCCGCTGTTCCCCAACGCCCTGCCGCGCGTGCTGATCATCAACGCGCCGTTCGTCAACGCCGACTATTCCAAGACCTCGGGCGTCGACTTCTCGGCCACCGGCAAGTTCAACTTCGGTGAAACCAAGCTGACCAGCCGCGTCGAGGTCACCCACGTGCTGAAGTACGACCTCCACACCAGTGGCGGCGTGCAGAAATATGCGGGCACGCTGGGCCCCTACCAGCTGTCGTCCGGCAACGGCACGCCCGACTGGCGCGGCAACTGGCAGAACTCGGTGGAGTTTGGCCGCTACAGCCTGTCGGCCACCGCCTACTATGTCGGCAAGATCAAGTCCGTGGCCGCCGACCAGCGGACCAGCGCCGACTGCGTCACCGCCAACCAGTACGCGACCGGCAATACGGCGCTGGGCCAGCAGTTCTGCAACATCAAGAAGTTCATCAATGTCGACCTGAACGGGACGGCGAAGATCAACGACGGCGTCACGCTCTATGGCCACGTCGGCAACCTGTTCGACGAGCGGGCTCCGATCGCGCCGGGGGCCTATGCCAGCGCCCCGAACTTCCTGACCACCTTCCACTATCCCGGCCTGATCGGCCGGACCTTCAAGATGGGCGTTCGCTTCGAGTATTAGGCGAGTCGAACCGCGCTGAGGGAGGCCGGCCCCGTGAGGGGCCGGCCTTTTTCCGTCGGGTTTATGGAGGCGGCGTCTTGGTGACCTTGTCGGCCCAGGTCTGGGCGATCCGACCAGCGGCGTCCCGGCCGCCGAGCCCGAAGGCCAGCGCCGCGGCGACGGCGGCGGCCCCCAGGGTCAAGCCGAAGGCGAGCAGCACGATGTCGTCGGCTATGCCCATGAAGCGCAGGCCCATGGCGGTAGCCAGGGCGATAGTGGCCCAACGCACCAGAGTGGAGGCGAAGCCGTCGGCCCCGCCACTGCCCCTGTTGATCAGATTGGCGAGGACCCCGGCGATCAGGACGCCGGCGGTAATGATCACGCCGCCCACAATGACGTGGCCGGCAAGCGCGAGAATTTCCTGCAGGGTCACGGCGATGGCGCCGAACTGCAGGAGCTTGGCCGCCTCTACGGCCGTGAACGCCACGATAGCCACCATGGCGATCTTGCCGACCATGCCGGAGGCGGTCATCGGTTTACGCGCTTCGCCGCCGAATGCTCGGGCCGTGGCGGGCGTGACGTCGCCGGCGTAGGGCGCCGTCAGCGGCTTGGGCTCGGTCGCCTTCTCGGCGGTGACCGTCAGGCTGGAAAGGCTGGAGATGCTGCGATCAAACCCCGTCGCCGGCAGGATGCGCTCGATGAGCTGAGCGACCCAACGGCCGATGAACCAGCCGACAGCCAACACAATGGCGGCTGCGAGCACGCGCGGGATGGCCGAGAGCACGGTCGAAAGGACGGCGACGGCCGGAACGGTCAGCGACTCGATGCCCAGTTGCTCCAGGGCGGCGATGGTGATCGGGATCAGGATCAGCACGAAAACCAGGGTGCCGATCGCCGTGCTCACGCCTGTCGATCCAGTCGCCTTGGTCAGGCCGGCCTTTTCCAGCCAACGATCGGCGTTGGCCGCCTGCAAGGCGGCCTCGACGACGCGTTTGGCCAGGGTGGCCACCACAAAGCCGATGAAGAAGATCAGTACCGCGCCCAGAACGTTCGGGAGGAACGACGCCACCTGCATCAGCAGAGAATTCAGCGGCGTCACGACCTGGCCGAGGTTGAGCACGCCGAGCGCTGCAACGACGCCGAACAGCAGGATCAGCCAGAAGGCGACGTCGCCGAGGCTCGCGCCGATCGAGTGTTTGGGATCGTCGCTGGCTGTCGCCCTGGCCGCGCCTGGGATCCGGTTGATGCCCCTGGCCAACAACCATTTGATGGCCTTGCCGATGAACCAAGCGGCGATGAGGATCAGCGCCGCGGCGATCACCTTGGGAGCCCACTCGTACAGAAGCGCGTCCCATCCAATGAATTCGTACCTGGTCGTTTGCATGCGGCCCTCATCGCCCGGCGCTGGCGGCGCAGTGTTCCTGCGAGGCCAACAGCCGGAAGGGTCTATCGTTCCGTGCGATTTGCGCGGCGCGCGCCGCCAGCCGTTTGACTCCCAATTCACTGTGTGACACACAGTGTGCGCCACACACCATGTGGCGCACACGATACGGCGCACACTATGCCAACGGAAACCGACATCTTCGAACAGCTCCGCCAGGAGCTCAGGCGGGGCACCCTGATCCTCGCCGTGCTGGCCCAGCTTCGGGTCGAGCGCTACGGCTACAGCCTGCGTCAGGCGCTGTCCTCGGTAGGCGTCGAGATCGACGAAGGCGCGCTCTATCCAATGCTGCGCCGTCTGGAAGGGCAGGGCCTGCTCTCCAGCGAGTGGCGCGAGGAAGACAAGCGCAAGAAGCGTTTCTACCGCCTGTCGAGCGAAGGCGGGGCCGTGCTGGCCCGCCTCGCCGTCGAATGGCGCTCCATCAACGACACCCTGCAACCTCTGCTCTGAAGAGAGGACGGATCATGGATCTGCTCGACCGCTATCTGGGCGCCGTCGCCGCCCTCCTGCCCGCTGCCCAGCGCGACGACATCGTCGCCGAACTGCGCGACGTTCTGATGAGCCGTATCGAGGAGAAGGAAGGCCAACTGGGTCGCCGCCTCGACAGGAAGGAAACCGAGGCCCTGCTGCGCGAATTTGGCCACCCGCTGGCCGTGGCCGGTCGCTATGGGCCGCAACGCGCCCTGATCGGGGTGGAGCTCTATCCCTTCTACATCTTCGCGGTGAAGGTCGCCCTGGCTATCGCCGTCTTCGCCAGCGTCATCCCGGCGGCGATTCAGGTGGTGATGGGCGAGGCCCATGTCTCGCGCGTGATCGGCCATGTGCTGGGCGACTTCATTCCTACGGCCCTGCAACTGATCGGCCTGGCGACCCTGATCGGGGCGGCCGTCGAGCGTGGCTGGATCAAGACCGGCGACTTTGGTCAGTGGAAGGCCAGCGACCTGCCGCAGCTGGCAACCAAGAAGCGACCGTTCGCCACCAGCCGCTTCGATGCGCTGTTCGAGGCGACGGCCACGGTGCTGTTTATCCTGTGGTGGAGCGGCCTGGTGCAGTTCCCGGTCGATCCCGCCCTGCCGGCTACCTATGACGGTCTGCGGGTGATCCCGGACCCGATCCTGGCGAGCCTGCACCTGCCGATCCTGTTGATGGCGGTCGGCCAGGTCGTGTCGAGCCTTATCGTCGTGATCCGCCCCGCCTGGGAACGGCCCCGGGCCGCCGCCGAGCTTGTGCTGTCGATCGCCGGCCTAGCCTTCCTGGCCGCGCTGTGGCCCGCCCTGCCGCTGGTGACCTTCGCCGGATCGGACGCCGCAGCTGTCGCCGCCCTGCAGGGGACGGTCGACAATATGGTCAAGGCCAGCGTCCTGATCAGCGGCGCGATCTGCGGCGGCAAGATCCTGATCGACGGCTGGCGCCTGGTCAGGTCGGCTCGGGACTAGGGGGCTTCCGCCCGCTCCGACCGAGTAGGCGACGGGGTCATTTCTTCGGCTTCGACGCCGTATCGACGACCGCGCCAACACCGGCCCCGACCACCGCTCCAACCGGTCCGCCGACCACCGCGCCGGCCGCTGCGCCAGTCGCCGCGCGCTGCTCCATGTTGTGCCCGCAGGCGCCCAGAGCGAGGGCTGCGAGAGCCGCCAACGGAGCCGGGGAAACAGCCCGGCGAGCATTAGGGTTAAGGGTCATGAAGCGCTCCTCTTTAACGGTATTTGTCCGGCTTGAGTAACGGCGCTCGGCCAGCGGACGCTCCCTGAATCAAGGGCTTTAGAACAGTCCAACCAATGCTTCGCGCTGCGGCAGAGCAGAGAAATTTTCCACTGTCCGGTTTTCCCTGCGAATCAAGACGTTAACGATCTGGACTGCGACCGATCCGCCCGGATTTGATGCTGCACTGCGGCACGCGCTTGCGACTCGAGCGATTATCGTTCATAAGCCGGTCACAAGCAGGAATTCGACCACATCGTGAAACGGTCGAACCTCCGCTTTTAGGACTGCCCGAAAGAGAGTTTTCCGGGTTCCTAAAGCGATTTTGTCGGGGGGCGGTACGCCCTCGCCGCGCAGGACACGAGTTTTGTATAGCAAGTCGCAGACGCGCGCAGACGCACGCGCGCTGGTCGGCGCCGTATTGGTCGGGTCCGCTACGGGCCTGGCTCTTGGCGCCGTTTATCTGGCCGGTGGGCTTGCCCACACCGCCAACCAGCACGCCCGCGTTACACGCCTTGCAGACGGCGCCTCGGAGGGGTTCTCCGACGTCGCCCTGATCAATTCTGCTTCCCGTATGGACCAGGGCGCGCTCGCCGTGGCCCGTCGTCACGACCCCTACACCGTCGCGGGCGCCGCTCGGCGCGACCGCCAGGTTTCCCTGCTGGTCGCCCGCCTGGAGAACCGCCAGGCGTCCGACTCGGTTCCCAACCCCAGCAGCGGCCCCCTGATGCTGCGCGCCAGCTTTGGCGGTCCGTTCAATCCAGCTGCTTCGCCTTTCCGCCTTGGAAATGTGCTGGAGAGCTCGCGCGAGCTCGAATGCCTCGCCGAGGCCGTCTATTACGAAGCCCGTGGCGAGACCCCCAGCGGTCAGGCCGCCGTGGCCCAGGTGGTCCTCAACCGCGTCCGTCACCCCTCGTTCCCCAAGTCGGTCTGCGGCGTGGTGTTCCAGGGCGCCCACCGCAGGATCGGCTGCCAGTTCAGCTTCGCCTGCGATGGCTCGATGAGCCGGGGTCGCGAACGCGGCGCCTGGAACAGGGCCCAGAAGATCGCCTCGCGCGCCCTGACCGGCGCGGTGATGAACGAGGTCGGCTCGGCCACCCACTTTCACACCACCGGCGTCTCGCCCGGCTGGGGTCCGCGCCTGCTCAAGGTCGCCCACGTCGGCATGCACGTGTTCTACCGCTTCGGCGGCCGGGCCGGCGGGCCGGGGGCGTTCTCGTCGACCCCGCGTCCCTCGACCCTGGAAGACATGCCCAACGCGCCCGAGATCGCCGGCCTCACCGCCGACGGCAAGGGCATCGGCCCGATGGCTGCCGGCGTGGCCTATGCGGCCAACGCCGTCGTCATGCCGGTCGCCCAGACCGCGCCGGTCGGCAACGGCATGGGCGGACCTCTGGGTCAGGCCACCGAGCCGGCCTCGGCTCCCGCCAAGCCCGCGGTCGAGAAGACGTCCGCTGACGTCCTCAGGCCGTCAGTGGGGACCGCGACCGCAACTGCTTCCTGACGGCGCCGGGCATGTGGCTGCTGGCGAAGCGCATCTGCCTGGCCCGCTTGCCCACCAGATAGTGCAGTTCCTTGCCCGAGGCGGCCTTGAACACCACCTCGGCGGCGTCCTCGACGGGATAGATCTCCAGCCCGCCCTTGCGCAGGGCGTCAGCCATGCTCTCGTTGCTGCCTGACGCCCCGGCGTTGAGGATCGGCGTCTCGATGAACCACGGCATCACGCAGGCAACGCTGACCCCGTGGGCGGCGTATTCGATGTCGAGGGCTTCGGACAGGCCGCGCACCGCGAACTTGGTGGCCGAATAGACTGCCAGCTTGGGCGAACCATACAGCCCTGCACACGAGGCCACATTGATCAGCCGTCCGCCGCCGGCCTTCAGCAACGGCAGGCCGGCCCGCGCGCCGTGCACCACGCCCTTGATGTTGATGTCGATCTGGATGTCGCAGTCGGCATCGCTGAGGTCCTCAAGCGATCCGAACCGCGCCACCCCGGCATTGTTGAGCAGGGCGTCCAGCTTGCCGCCGGTCAACCGGCCAAACTCGCCGAGAGCGTTGTCCCAGGCCTGGCGGTCGCGGACGTCCAGTTTGAAGGTGGCGCCATTGGTAGGGCCGATGGCCAGCAGGGCGGCCGTGAGGCCCGCCGCGTCGATGTCGGACAGTCCCACAAACCAGCCGGCCGCGGCGAACCGCTTGGCACTGGCCAGGCCGATGCCGCTGGCGGCGCCGGTAATGAAGATGGTCTTGCGGCCTTCAGCGCTGGCGCTCATCGGCGATCCTCCCCTTTATTTGTTATCGGCGATCAGACGCCGGGCGAGGGGAGGGGTCAAGTCCGGCGCGCGGCGGCCCGGTCTTTGGATTTGCGCTCCTGAAGCCCATATTCGAACCATGTTCGTCGCTCGCGTCCGCGTCATCGATCTGGAAACCGCAGGCTCATCCGCGCAGGATGTCTGCGAGGTCGGTTGGCAGGACGTGGTCGCCGAACCTGACGGCCGCTGGTCGCTCAGCGAAGAACGCGGGGCGCTGCTGATCAATCCGGGGCGCCCGATCTCACCGGCCACGATGGCGGTGCATCACATCCTTGACGCCGACGTCGCCGACGCGCCGTTCTGGAGAGACGCCGCCCCCTCAGTGCTGCAGCCGCCCGGCGGCGTCCTGGCGCTTGCCGCTCACCGCGCCTCGTTCGAGCAGAACTTCTGCCGGCCCAGGCTCACGGGCGGAGCGCGATGGATCTGCACCTGGAAGTGCGCACTGCGCCTGTGGCCTCACCTGCCGAGCTTTTCCAACCAGATGCTTCGCTACGAACGGATGCCGGAGGGGCTGATCCAGGCCATCGGCCTGCCAGCCCATCGCGCGATGCCCGACGCCTATGTGACCGCGCACCATCTGCGCGACATGCTCAATCAAGCATCGCTGGAGCAGCTTCTGGAGTGGAGCGCCGAGCCAGGCTTGCTGCCCCGTATGCCGACAGGCCCGGAACGCGGAAGGTCCTGGGAAAGCCTCGCGTCCGAACGGCTGATCGCCTTGAGTCGTGATCGCGACGCCGACATCCGCTTCACCGCCGAAACCGAACTGCGGCGTCGCGGCCTGGTCGAAGAACCCGCCGCGCCGCCCTTGGCGCAACGCACCCTGTTTTAGGGGCGCCCTCAATTTGTCATCCCGGACAAGCGCATAGCGCGCCGATCCGGGACCGACGCCTGAGCACCGCGTTCCAGATCGGTCCCGGATCTTCACCCGGCTTCGCCGGGCTCGTCCGGGATGACAATGAAGGAGGTAAGTCGGAAGCCGTGGACGGTGGGGCTCAGTCCGTCTGGTCGTCGATCTCGGCGTCGGGGCCGTTCTTCTTCATGGAGTCGATAGCGTTCTTGGCCGAGGCCTTGGACGAATAGCCCTCGGTGGCGAACATGCTCTCGCCATTGGAAGCGACGAAGGTAACGCGGAACTCGCCCGCCTCGTCTTTCTTGATCACGAACTTGTAGGCCATAGTCGTCTCCCGGGAGCAAGGATTGGCTGTGGCGTCTTCGAGACAGCCCAGCCTCGCCCGCCCCGCGCGACGGTGTCAATCGCGGCCACGCCCGGAGATCTCTATGAATCTTGACGACCGCCTGGACCAGCTGTCTCGCAAACTGCTTTCCGTTCCCTATTGCGATCTCAAGGACGTCCAGCGCAGCGTCATCGACCTGATCGCCGCCGAGGCCCCGACCGGTCTGAACAAGGCGCTGGTTTCCGACGATCGCAGCTTCTGGGATCGGCTGGCCGACCGCGTCGCGGCCGTGGGCGGGTCCTGGACCTTCATCGGCTCGTTCAGCGCGGTGCTGCTGGGCTGGGTGGCGCTGAACCTGTTCCTCAAGCCCTGGAACCTGGCCTTCGATCCCTATCCGTTCATCTTTCTCAACCTGCTGCTCTCGACTGTCGCGGCCCTGCAGGCGCCGGTGATCATGATGAGCCAGAACCGCCAGGCGGCGAAGGACCGCGCCAACGCCGAGCACGACTATGTCGTTAATCTGCGGGCCGAGCTGGAGATCATGCACCTGCATGACAAGCTGGACGCCCTGCGCGACAACGACATCGCCGGCCTGGCCCGCGCGAATGCCGAGTCCCTGGCGCGTCTGGAGGCTCAGGTGGAGCGGTTGGCGGTGAGGCTGGACGCGAAGGGGTAGGATTGCAGGCGCCCGACGCCCCCTCCGTCACGTCGCCTCCCATTCTTTGCTTGAGGGCGGCGCCGCGCCACCTCCCCCGCACGCTTCGCTACGGGGCAGGAGAAGAACAGCCTAACCCTCCTGCCCCGCTTGCGGGGGAGGTGGCGCGCTGCGAATACGCAGCGTGACGGAGGGGGCGTCCCTGCGTCGGCCAAGAGGTCTGCATACTTCCTGCGCAGCGTCGTCCCTCAGGCGCCCGAAATAGCCGAGGCTGCATGGCGCTGCGACCCTTCACCCACATCCCGCGCGCCATGCCTCGCGACGCGCTGTTAGCTCGACCCCAACAGCCGTCGAACGGACGGCGCGAGGAGATTTCGTCGGATGGAACTGGGCGCGCGAACACCCACAAGGCGGCAGCTGCTGTCGGCCATCGCCGCTGTCGGGGGCACGGCGGCGCTCTATCAGGCCATGACCTCGCTGGGTCACGCGGCCGAGACCCAGTTCGCCGGGCCGCCCAACCTGGCCGGCGCGCGCAAGGGCGCTTCGGTGATCGTGCTGGGGGCGGGTCTGGCCGGTATGCTGGCCGCCCATGAGCTGACCAAGGCCGGCTACAAGGTCCAGATCCTCGAATATCAGGACCGGGCCGGCGGCCGGAACTGGTCGCTGCGGGGCGGCGATACCTATACCGAGCTGGGCGGGGCCACCCAGAAGGTCGGCTACGCGCCTGGCAATTACTTCAATCCCGGCCCCTGGCGGATCCCGCACCATCACCGCACTCTGCTGCACTACTGCAAGTCGTTCGGCGTGGCGCTGGAGCCGTTTATTCAGTTCAACCACAACACCTGGATCCACTCGTCGCAGGCGTTCGGCGGCAAGCCCGTGCGCTTCAAGGCCGCGGCCGCGGACTTCGAGGGCAATGTCGCCGAGCTGCTGGCCAAGTCGATCAACCAGAACGCGCTGGACCAGCAGGTCACGCCGGAAGACCGCGAGCGCTTGCTGGAGGCCCTGAAGGGCTGGGGAATGCTGGACAAGGACTACAGGTACGCCTCGAACCTGCGCTCGGCCTCGCATCGGGGCTATGACCGCCCGCCCGGCGGCGGGATCAATGGCGCGCCGATCCCCTCGGCCCTGTACGACCTGCACGACGTGCTGGACCCGCAGGTCTGGAACTCGATGGCCTTCTTCATGGGCCACGAGATGCAGACCACCATGTTCCAGCCGGTGGGCGGGATGGACATGATCGGCAAGGCCTTCGCCAAACAGGTGGAGGGCCAGATCACGTACAACGCCAAGGTCAGCAAGATCGCCCAGGACGACAAGGGCGTGGCCGTCACCTATGCCGACACGGTGACGGGCAAGGTCGCCACCGCTGAGGCCGACTGGTGCGTCTGCACCATCCCGCTGTCGGTGCTCGGCCAGATCGACACCCAGGTTACCGACGAGATGATGGCCGCCATCAAGGCCGTGCCCTATTCGGGCCAGGTCAAGATCGGCCTGGAGATGAAGCGCCGCTTCTGGGAGGAGGAAGACTCCATCTATGGCGGCCACAGCTTCACCGACCAGGAAATCGCCCTGATCTCCTATCCCAACAACAACCTGCTGGGCGACGGACCGGCTGTGCTGCTGGGAGCCTTCGCCCGTGAGATGGGGGCCTATCGCCTGGCCGGAATGACGCCGCAGCAGCGGATCGAGGTCGCTCTTCAGCAGGGCTCGGTGCTGCACCCGGCCAGCTATCGCAAGGAGTTCAGCAACGGCGCCTCGATGGCCTGGAGCCGGGCGCCCTGGGCCCTTGGCTGCTGCGCCCGCTGGACCGAGGAGACCCGCAAGGAACACTACCAGACCCTGGTGGGCATGGACCGCCGCATCGTCCTGGCCGGCGAGCATGCCTCCTATGTCGGCTGCTGGATGGAGGGGGCGCTGCTGTCCTCGATCGACGCTGTCACCCGCCTGCACAAGCGCGCCCTGGAGGCCTGAGCATGACCATCCGTCTTTCCGCCATGACCCCGGCCCTGGCCGCGGTCCTGCTGGCCGTCGCCGCGCCCGCCGTCGCCCAGGCCCCTCCCGGCGGTGACACGGGCGGCGGCGTCGTCCGTGTCGTCAAGCCGGTGACGGGCAAGCAGGTCTATGAAGCCGTCTGCCAGGCCTGCCACATGGCCGACGCCAAGGGTGGCGTGGGGGCAGGGACCATTCCGGCCCTGGCGTCCAATCCGCGTCTTGCCGGCGCCGCCTATCCGATCTCGGCCGTCGTGCTGGGCAAGGGCGGCATGCCCAGCCTGGCGGGGCCGCTGGACGACACCCAGATCGCTGAGGTCGTGACCTATATCCGGACCAATTTCGGCAATGCCTACGCCAAGCCGGTGACGCCGGCGGATGTCGCCAGGATTCCGCATCCGGCCCGGGGCGGCGGGCACTGAGCGACAGGCTCGATCCCGCGGGGCGGGCGCCTCGTGATCGTCTCGTCAGGCGGGCAGGGTGTCGAAGACGGCGATCTTCGGCGGCAACGCAGCCCAGGCTGGGCGGTCGCGGTCGAAGATCGCTATCTGCGGCCTGGAGCGGGACGCGTCGTCCAGCGAGCCCGCATAGATCGTGTGGGAGTCGTCCTTGCCCACCTCGCCGCCGAAGACCAGACCGCCGCAGGTGGGACAGGAATTGCGCAGGGCCTCGGTTCCCCGGAACGACGGCAACCGGAACCGCCGCGTCTGGCCGCTGAAACGGATGGCGCTGGCCGGAAAACTCATGAAGGGGATGAACCCCGAGCCCGACGCCTTGCGGCAGTCAGCGCAGTAGCAATGACCCATCATCGAGGGCTCGCCGGTCGCTTCGTAACGCAGCGCGCCACAAAGGCAGCCGCCGGAGTAGGGGGCGTCTCGTTCGCTCATGGCCCTAACCCGCCTTGGCGCGTCGTCGCAGCGCCTGTGGTGGCTGACCAAACGCTCGGATAAAGGCGCGGCGCATGCGCTCTGGATCGCCGAAGCCGGTTTCCAGAGCCACATCCTCGACCTGCAGCGGCTGACTGTCCAGCAGGGCGCGGGCGGCCTCGACGCGCAGCCGTTCCACCGCCTTGGCCGGGGTGACTCCGGTTTCGGCGGTGAACAGGCGGGCGAAGTTGCGCGGGCTCATGGCGGCCCGGTCGGCCAGCTGTTCGACGCTCAAGGCTTCGGCCAGGTTTTCGCGCGCCCAGGCCAGCAGGGCGTCGAAGCGTCGGGTCTTGATGTCGATCAGGGCCGAGAACTGCGACTGGCCCCCGGGGCGGCGGTGATAGACCACCAGCTGCTGGGCCGTGCGCCGGGCCACGGGCTCGCCTTCGTCGGCCCCGACCAGGGCCAGCGACAGGTCGATGCCGGCGGTGATCCCCGCCGAACTCCAGATCATGCCGTCCTGGACAAAGATCTTGTCGGGCTCCAGCCGGATGGCCGGATAGCGCTTCTGGATATCCTTGGTGCGGCTCCAGTGCGTGGTGGCGCGCTTGCCGTCCAGCAAGCCGGCCTCGGCCAGGATGTAGGTTCCCGAACAGACGCTGGCGACGCGGCGGGCCGTCTTGGCCGTGTCACGCACATAGGCCAAGGTCGCGGCGCAGGTCGCGGGAGTTTGAACGCCGTCGCCGCCCGCCACGATCAGGGTGTCCAGCAGCGGCGCCTCGGACAGGGCGGTGGTCGCCATGGTCAGCCCCGACGAGCTGGCGACCATGCCGCCGTCCTTCGACAGAAAGACCAGCCGGTAAGCCCCCGGCGAGAACCGCGCGGCGATCTCGAAGGTCGCGATAGGCCCGGTTGCGTCCAGCAGCTGGAAGTCGGGATAGACCAGGAAGCCGATGGTGCGGGGCATTGGCGTAATCCGAGGGAATTATGTCATTTCAGCCAGACGCTAGGCGCGGGATGATGTGGCGTCAAACGGAGATATCCCCATGGCCCCCCTCACTTCCAGAGATCACGAACCCCTGAATATCGTCTTCGCCCTGTTCCCGGGCGTCACCCATCTCGACTTCACTGGTCCGCACCAGATCCTGTGCCGCCTTCCCGGCGCGAAAGTCACGGTGGCCAGCCTCGACGGCGGCGAGATCGAGGCCGACGGCCTGATTTTCGCGCATCTGCCGCGTCTGTCGGATGTCGAGGCGTGCGATGTGCTGGTCGTGCCCGGCGGTTTCGGGACGACGGAAGCGATGGCCAACGAGGCCTTCCTTGGCGAAATCCGCCGCCTGGCCTGGGGCGCGCGCTACGTGACCTCGGTCTGCACCGGCTCGCTGGTGCTGGGCGCGGCGGGGCTGTTGAAGGGCAAGCGAGCCGCGTGCCACTGGGCGTGGCGCGACCAGCTGCCCCTGTTTGGCGCTATCCCCGATCCCAGCCGCGTGGCGCGCGACGGCAATGTCTTCACCGGCGGCGGCGTCACGGCGGGCATCGACTTCGCCTTGACCATCGCCGCCGAGATCGCCGGCGAGGAGGTGGCCCAGGCGATCCAGCTGGCGGTGGAATATGCGCCGGCCCCGCCGTTCAACGCCGGCCGACCCGAGACCGCTCCGGCCAAGGTTCTGGAGCGGGTGCGGCGGATCTACGGCCAGGGGATGGACGAGCGGCTGGCGGCGGCGGAGAAGGCCGGGGCGCTGGTTTAGGTCAGCTCTGCATCCCGGATGGCGTCTGCGAAGCTTCCGGGATGACGACTGTGTGTTGACGCACTACCCTCCCTCCAAAGCCGGCGAACGACCGGCGCGGGGGAGGGGATGTCATGCGCAAACCATGGCTGTTGTTGGTGCTGGGCCTTGCCCTGGTTCTGGGCGGAAGCGCGCTGGCCTGGAAGATCCAGACGGCCGGCGGGATCAAGGTCACCGAGGTTAGCTTCCCCGGAACCGGCGGCACGCCGATGAGCGGCCTGCTCTACACGCCTCCCAACGCCACGGCCGCGACGCCTGCGCCCGGCGTGCTGGCCGTGCACGGCTACATCAATTCCCGCGAGACCCAGAGCGGCTTCGCCATAGAGTTCGCCCGCCGCGGCTATGTGGTGCTGGCCCTGGACCAGACCGGCCACGGCTATAGCGGCGGCGCGGCCTTCTCCAACGGCTTCGGTGGTCCCGATGGCCTGAACTATCTGCGCGGCCTGAAGACCGTCGATCCGGCCAATATCGGGCTGGAAGGTCACAGCATGGGCGGCTGGACGGTGCTGGCCGCCGCCGCGACCCTGCCGGACGCCTACAAGGCTGTGGTGCTGGAAGGCTCCTCGACCGGCAAGCCGTTCGCCGCCGAGGGCTCGCCCACCTGGCCGCGCAACCTGGCCCTGGTATTCAGCCAGTACGACGAGTTCTCCAAGCTGATGTGGGGCGTCGACCGCGCCCGGGACGTGACGGGCAGTCCCAAGCTGCAGGCCGTGTTCGGGACGCCCGCGCCGGTGCAACCGGGCAAGGTCTATGGCTCGGTCGCCGACGGCACGGCGCGCGTGCTGCAAACGCCAGCCACCACCCATCCCGGCGATCACATCTCGCCCGCCGCCATCGGCCACGCGCTGGACTGGTTCGCGCTCACCCTCACGGGCGGAACCCCACGCCCCGCCAGCGACCAGATCTGGATGTGGAAGGAAGTTGGCACGGGCGTCGCCTTGGTCGGCGCGGTCGTGCTGCTGCTGGGGACGTTCCAGCTATTGCTGGCCCTGCCGCTGTTTTCGCCCCTGCGCCAACCCGTCCAGCCCACCGTCGCCCGCCGCGACCGGGGCTGGTGGAGCGGTGTCGCCCTGACCGCCCTGCTGCCGGCCCTGACCTATTTCCCGTTCTTCATCCTGGGCATGGTCGCCCTGCCGCCCAACGGGATCCTCAAGCAGGGGATCACCAACCAGGTCCTGACCTGGGCCGTTCTGACCGCCCTGATCACCCTGGGTGTGGCCGCTGTGGGCAAGCGGGACAAGCCGGTCTTCCCTAATCGCTGGCGGCTTTCGCTGCTGATCGGCCTGCTCAGTGTCGCGGTGGTTTATGGCGCTCTGGAACTGGTCCACCGCCTGTTCCTGGTCGATTTCCGGTTCTGGGTCGTGGCCCTGAAGCGTCTGAGTCTCGCCCAGGCCGGCCAAGCGCTGGTCTATTTGCTGCCCCTGACCCTGGCCTTCGGCGTCACCCTGCGCACCCTGCTGGCCCGCATCCCGGTGGCGGGCGAAAGCAACCTGGCCCGCTATGCCGGCGCGGTCCTGGCCCTGAGCGGCGGCTTCGCCCTGCTGCTCATCCTCGACTACGGCGCGCTGTTCCTGACGGGTCGTCTGCCGACGGCCTTCGACCCGCTGTCGACCGTGGTGGCCATTCAGTTCCTGCCACTTACGGCCCTGATGGCGGTGGTCGGCGTCTTCACCTGGAAGCGCACCGGCGGCTATGCCGCCGCGACAGTGATCTGCGGCCTGCTGCTGACCTGGTACATAGTGGCGGGGACGGCGACGCAGGTGGCCTAACCCACCCGCACCCCCGTCATCGAGATCGCCGCGAAGACGTCATCGGTGAAGAAGCTCGCCGTCTCACCGGCGCCCTGCGCGCCCAGCACATAGAGTAGCGGCAGGTAGTGTTCGGCGCTGTTGATCGAGATCTCGGCGTCGGGGCCAAGGCTCTCCCAGTCGATCAGCGGGCCGTGATCTCCCGCAAGGATCAGCGCCTTGGCGGTCTCGTTGAAGCGGTCCGCCCATTCCGGCGCTTCGGGCCGGCGGAAGTCGGCGGCGCGCAGGTTGTGGACGATGTCGCCGCTGCCCATCAGCAGGACGCCCTCGTCGCGCAAGGCGGACAGGCGGCGGCCAGCCTCGTAGTGCCAGCGGTTGGAGCGGCCGCGATCGATGCTGATCTGCACCACGGGGATGTCGGCGTCCGGATACATGGGTTTCAACACGCCCCAGGCGCCGTGGTCGAGGCCGCGGCTGGGATGCTGGACCACGGGGTCGGGCGACAGCAGCGCGCCGATCCGCGCCGCCAGGGTCGGATCGCCCGGCGCGGTGTACCGGACATCGAACAGGGCCTGCGGGAAGCCGCCGAAATCGTGGATCGTCTCCGGGTGTTCGGCGGCGCCCACGGCGGTGGCGCCGCGTGTCTCCCAATGGGCGCTGACCATGGCGATGGCGCGCGGACGGGGCAGGTCGCGACCCATCTGGGCCCAGGCCCGGCTCCAGGCGTTGTCATCGATAGCGTTCATCGGCGAGCCGTGGCCGACGAACAGGGCGGGCATGCGGGTCATGGGAAGCTCTTTGGAAACAGTATAAGTTACAGATAGGCAGCGCTGCCTCTCGCCACAAGATGGCGACACGCGACGGCTTTTCCCGCGCGGCCGGCTTTGTTATGGCCATGGCCGTGTCCAGTTCCGCTTCACCCCCCAACGCGTCCGCCCCGGTCGAAACGCCGGTGATGGCCCGCGCGCGCCGCGCCGTGCGGGGAGGGGCCCTGGACTTCCTGCGGTTCCTCGCCTCGCTGCTGATCGTGCTCTACCACTATGGTGCCGAGAGCCCGCTGCGGATCGAGCGCTTCCACCAGGTGTTCTCTCGCGGGTTTTTGGCGACGGACTTCTTCCTGATCCTGTCGGGCTATGTGCTGGGTCGCGCCTATGGCGCCTCGACCCTGTCGGGCCACATCACGCCGGGCCGGTTCTGGGTGCGCCGCGCCGCGCGAGTGTGGCCGGGACACCTGATGGTGCTGGCGGCCATGGCCGTGCTGGTGCTGGTCCTCAACGCCATCGGCACCGATGCTCACAAGCCGTCGCGGTTTGCCTGGGACCAGCTTCCAGTCCAGGCCCTGCTGATCCACGCCTGGGGCTTTCCCAGCGACGGCTGGAACCTGCCCAGCTGGTCGCTGTCGGCCCTGATCGTCTGCTACGCGATCTTCCCGTTCATGTGGCGAGCGGCCGACAAGGTGCGCCACGCGGTGGTGCTGCCGCTGGTGGGGGTAGCAACGATTATCGCTTTCGAGGTCATCGCGCGGTTCGGGTTCGACCACGCCCTGGCCGACCTGCAGTTCCAATTCGGAGTGGTGCGCGCCCTGCCGCTGTTCGTGCTCGGCGTCTGTTTGGCCCGAGCGGTCGAGATGGACTGGCCTTCGGAGAAAGCGGCCAAGGCGCTGCTTTACGGCGGCGTCGTCGTGCTGGTCGGCTGGCAGGCCTTCGACCGCTACGCCCTGCCCAATGTGCTGTGGTTCGACCTGCCCAGCCTTGCCGCCATCGCCTGCATCATCCTGGGCGCGGGCCGTCTGCCGGTGAAGCGTCCCCGCGCCTGGATCGAGGAGGGCGCCAAGCTGTCCTTCGCCCTGTTCATCACCCACATCCTGGTCGGGGTGATTTACTGGAGCGCCGTTCACAAGCTGATCGACACCGTGCCGATAGGCATCGGCTGGCAGTGGTTGATGTGGCTGGCCGGGTTCCCGCTGGCCTACGGGGCTGCGTGGGCGTTCCACACCTATGTGGATCAGCCGGTGCAGGATCGGCTGGGGCCGTGGCTCCGGCGGTAGGGCCTGGGGCTCTTCAAGACAGAGGGGCGGAGAGGGCCTTGCAACCGTAAGCGCCCCGCGCGAAACCCGGCTCATGAGCAAGCCCACCGTCCTTGTCGCCGCCGCCGCCATGATTGATGTCGATGGCCGCGTGCTGATCTGTCAGCGGCCCCAGGGCAAGCAACTTGCGGGGCTGTGGGAGTTTCCTGGCGGCAAGGTAGAGCTTGGCGAGACGCCGGAAGAATGCCTGATCCGCGAGCTGCAAGAAGAACTCGGGATCAAGGTCGCTCAATCCTGCCTAGCGCCGTTTGTTTTCGCGTCGCACAGTTACGAGTCTTTTCACCTCCTGATGCCACTCTACCTCTTGCGCCGCTGGGAAGGCCTGGTCACGCGCAAGGAACATGAGGCGCTGGCATGGGTGAAGCCGGACAAACTGGCGGACTATCCGATGCCGCCGGCGGACGTCCCGCTCGTGGCGTGGCTGCGCGATCTGCTCTGAAGCGTTTCTGGACCGATGAGAGCGCCGCCACCGCCGTCGAAGTGGGCCTGCTGGTCGCCTGCCTCTGCATCGCCATCATCACCGCCGTGTCTGCCCTGAGCGGCGGGATCAGCACCAGCTTCAACAAGACCTCGACCGCGATGAGCACGGCCAACAGCGGCAGCTAGGCCGGCTTCTCGCCCGCCGACTGCTCCTGAACACCCAGGGCGTCGGCCAGCCGCATCTTGGCCGAGCCGGGACGTAGCGGCTTTTGCTGGCTCTCGTGCGGCGCCCAGCCCGTAACCGCCACGATCTCGAACGTCGCCGGAACGCGGCCGTCGGCTTCAGCGAAGCGCTCGACATAGAGCTCCATCGCCCGCGCCAGCACACGCCGGCTCAACGGCTTGCGCGAGCGGTCCAGCAGCACGCTGGTTTCGCCCATGCGCCGAAGATCGCGCAGCAGTTCGATGGGATGGCCGTAGCGCACCTTCACACGATCCACGTCGGCCACCGGCAGGGCGAAGCCCGCCCGTTGCAGCAGGCCCGCCGCGTCGATGGCGTCGGCGAAGGGCGAGACGCGCAAGGACGCGCCGCCGCTGATCTCGTCCTCGGCCTGCAGCAGGGCCTGGCGCAGTTCGGTCAGGGTGGCCCCGCCGAAGAGCGCGCCGATGAACAGGCCATCGGGCCGCAGAGCGCGGCGGATCTGGATCAGGGCGCCGACCAAGTCGTTGGTCCAGTGGAGGGAGAGCGTCGAGACCGCCAGATCCAAGGTGTCATCGCCAAACGGCAGGCGTTCCTCGTCGGCCACGATCTTGAGGCCATTGCCGGCGCCCAACATCCGGGCCGACAGGTCGGTCTCGAACAGCACGTCGATATTGGCCGCCGCATCGCTGGCGGCGAGCGCCTGCGAGAAAGCCCCGTTTCTCGATCCCAGATCGACGGCGACAGGAAAGCGTCGCAGGATCGTCTCCAGGCGCATGACGACATCCTCCGCCACCCGGCGCTTGAGGAAGTCGGCGCTGGCGTAGTCAGGCGCGGCGCGGTCGAGACGGACCTTGAGAAGGTCGCGGTCGAAGAGGAGGGGCGAGGCGGTCATGCGGGCGGAACATGGCGATTTCGAACCGATATGGAAAGCGGGGCCGCGCCTGAGAGGTCTCGGAAGGGGTCTGCTCGACCTTGTCCTGCCGCCCCGGACGTTCGAGGGCGGCCCGGCCCAGACCCGGGGTCTGTCGGCCGAGAGCTGGAGCCGCGTCACCTTTCTGGATGATCCGGTCTGTGACGGCTGCGGCTCGGCCCTGCCGTTCGACAGCGGCGCGCCCGAGCGCTGCCCCCTCTGTCAGGCCAGGCCAAGGGCCTTTGTCCGGGCGCGCGCCGCCTGTGTCTATGACGAGCACTCCCGCGACCTGATCCTGAAGCTCAAGCACGCCGACCGCACCGATCTCTCGGGCTTGATGGCCCGATGGCTGTCGCGCGCCGCGGCCCCGCTGCTGGAGGAGGCCGACGCCATCGCCCCCGTGCCGATGCACCCCGGGCGTTTGCTGCGCCGCCGCTACAACCAGGCCGCCGAGATCGCCCGGCCGCTGGCGCGGACCAGCGGTGTCGCCTATCTGCCCGACGCCCTGATCCGTCAGCGCGACACGGTCAGCCAGGGCGGCAAGTCGGCGTCTGGTCGCCGCCGCAACGTCGCCGCCGCCTTCGTCGTGCCCGAGTCGCGTCGCCATCGCGTGATCGGACGCAGGATCGTGCTGGTCGATGACGTGCTGACCACCGGAGCCACGGCGGAGGGCTGCGCGAGGGCGTTAATGGCGGCAGGCGCCGCCTCGGTGACCCTCGCTGTCGTCGCGCGCGTTACAGAGATGCAAGCGCGTCCTATATGAGGGCGGACAAGGAGCGACTCGTTATCCCCATGGCCAAAGTCACGATCTATACTCGCCCGTTCTGCGGCTACTGCGCCCGGGCCCTGAAGGTGCTGGGCGACAAGGGCGCCGACTTCACAGAAGTCGAGGCCGGCATGGATCCCAAGCTGCGCCAGGAAATGATGGACCGCTCGGGCCGCACGACCTTTCCGCAGATATTTGTCGGTGACAGCCACATCGGCGGCTGCGACGACATGATGGCTCTGGAGCGTGCGGGCAAGCTGGACGCTCTTCTTGCCGCCTAGGAGGCAAGTCGCATGAGCTTGCGTGTCGGCCTGATCCAGACGCGGACGCCCGCCACCCATGAGGCGGCGTTGGCCCATGTCGCGCCGCTGGTTCGCGAGGCGGCGGCCCGGGGCGCGCAGTTCATCCTGACGCCCGAAGGCGTTAACGTCCTGCAGAAGGATCGCGACAGGCTGCTGCCCAGCCTGCGAACCCTCGAGGACGACATCGTGGTGCGTGGCCTGCGCGAGCTGGCCGTCGAGTTGGGCGTCTGGATCGATGTCGGCTCGGCCCTGGTGCTGCGCAAGGATGGCCCAGATGGCGGCCCAGATGGCGGCAAAGCCGCGAATCGCCAGGCGGTGATCGACCCGGCCGGCTCCATCGTGGCGACCTACGACAAGCTGCATATGTTCGACGTCACCTTGCCGACTGGCGAGACGGCGCGGGAATCGGCGACCTACGAGCCGGGCGACCGCGCGGTGGTCGTGGAGACGCCTCTGGGCGTGTTCGGCCTGACCATCTGCTACGACATGCGCTTTCCGGCCCTGCACCGCGCTCTGGCGTTGAAGGGCGCGACGATCCTGACCGTGCCCGCCGCCTTCACCCGGCCGACCGGCCAGGCGCATTGGGAGATCCTGCTGCGCGCCCGGGCCATCGAGACCGGCTCGTTCGTGCTGGCGGCCGCCCAGGGCGGTTTCCACGAGGACGGACGGGGCACCTGGGGTCGCTCCATCATCGTCGGGCCGTGGGGTGAGGTCATTGGCCTGCTTGACCATGATGAGCCGGGCGTGCTTGTGGCCGATATCGACCTGGCCGCCGCGCTCGCCGCGCGTGCGGCCATTCCCGCCCTCAAAAATGCCCGTGCTTTCGTCGGGCCGTGACCATCATCAACCGCAAGTCATGATCAAGTATGCGCTCCAGTGCGATCGGGCCCACACCTTCGAGGGGTGGTTTGGCTCGTCGTCCGACTATGACGACCAAAGCGCGCGGGGCCTTGTCGACTGCCCGCTCTGCGGCTCGCAAACAGTGTCCAAGCAGATCATGTCGCCCGCCGTCGCCAGAACCAAGGACCGGGCCGATGCGCCGGCCGTCGATCCGAAGATGCGCGAGATGATGATGACGGCCATGGGCGAGGTCCGCCGGCACGTCGAGGAAAGTTTCGACAATGTAGGCGACGCCTTCGCCAAGGAGGCTCGCGACATCCACGAGGGCAGGTCCGAAGAGCGCGGCATCTACGGCCAGGCGACGCCGGCCGAGGCCAAGGCGCTCATCGCAGACGGCATCAAGGTCGCGCCCCTGCCGCCGGCGGCGCCGAAGAAGACGGAAATGAACTGAGGGCTGCTTGCGTCAATCGGAAGATGGCTTTGGAGCGCATTTGAGAGCAACCACAGATCGTGCCTACCTTGCGTTGCTCTCTAAGGGCGCTGTCGCGGGACCGGCATGATGAGATTGTTTTTGATCCTCCTGGGCGGCGTGGTTTTGTTGAACGGCGGGCCTGTGCAGGCCCAAACGAATTAAACGGCGCCGCAAGCGACTGTCGATAGCATCACTGTTCGCGCGACAAATCGAAAAAACCTGCTGGAGTTCGTTCGAGCCGCGTCGGCGCTGTCGTCCGACTGCCAAGTCTCGCGGCGACCAAATCGGCTGTGTCCTCTAGTATCTGGCGCTTCGATAGAGGTGAATACTTATGTGACCGCCCGCATTCGTGAAGTGGGCGCGCAGGTTGGCGTGCAGTTCGAGAAGAAGGCCTGCCGCCCCAACCTTCTGGTGCTGTTCTCGCGAGAGCCCCAGGTGATGCTCCAGAAGGCCCGCGATCGCCGGAAAATCTATTTTGAACCGGCGACGCCGGTTCAGATCCAGCGCTTCATGGCGAACACCCGGCCCGTGCGCTGGTGGAACAGCGTGGTCGTGATCCCAAGTTGGGGATCCGCGTCGGTCGTTGGGGATCCTGACGCGGCCCTCGAGATAAAGAGCCCGGGCAGCCGGATAGAACAACCTACCCGCAGCGCCATCCGGGGCTCGCTGATCGTGGTGGACGCCAGTCAGGCCGACGGTGTCGAGGTGGGGGCGATCAGCGACTATATCGCACTCGTGTCCCTGACAGACGTCAAGCAGGAAGCTGACCTGACTGGGTACAATTCGATCCTGAATCTCTTCGCGCCGGGCTCATCTGGAGACTTGGCCAAGCGCCTCACGGCCTTCGATCTGGCCTATCTGCGCGGGATCTATAGCGTCCGGGATGATGGTTCCGGTCTGACCCAGATAGGCCGAATCGCCACCGCGATGGCCAGCGACCTGGAGCGCTGAAGGGGCGGACGATGTCGCCCCGCCGTCTATGTTGAGCGAAAAACGCCCCGGCTTTCACCGGGGCGTTATGTTCGTCGATGGCCAAGGCTCTAAACTTTTGATTTAGAGCCCTTTTCGCCCAACCCTGATGAAACCATCAGGTCGGAAAGGGCTCTAGCGGCGATAGCGATACTCGTAGTGGCAGTTCTTCTTCTTGGCGATCTGGTTGCCGGCGACTGCGCCGACCACGCCGCCAAGGATGGCGCCTTCAGTCTTGTTGCCGCCGCCAGCGACAGCGGCGCCGAGCGTGCCGCCGGTCAGGCCGCCGATGACGGTGCCCTTGGTGCCTTTGGTCTTGTTGCAGACCTTCACGCGATAGCGCGAGCCGGATTGGGCCTCAGCTGCGGTGACCGCCACCGTGGAGGCGGTGAAGGCCAGAGAAAGAGCGATAACGATAGCTTTGGTCTGGGCGCGCATGGCGGGCTCCGATTGAATTTTTTGTGGTGTCCCTGGCCGTCATAACGTCCAGGACTCGTGTCAGTTCTATGGCGAAGGTCGGGATTCCGACGCTAATTGGTGACGAAGAGCGAGAAGCCCTCCGTCACCAGCCAGACTAGCTTTCGACGCGGAAGCGGCCTTCGGCGTCGGGGCAGACGCGAATGTAACGCGTCTCCGTGCGACCGTTGTATTCCGTAGGCGCGGGGGCCAGGCGGCAACGCTCGTTGGCGCGGCTGTCATAGTTGCTGCCGTTGTAAGAGGCCTCGCGGTAGGGAACCGTGTCGTCATAGGTCCAGTAATTGCCGCGGGTGTCGCACTTGGTTTTGGCCGAGGCGTTGCCGATGGCGGCGCCGATACCGGCTCCGACCAGGGCGCCCAGAACCGTGCCTTCCGGCTTGGCATTGCGTGCGGCGACGTTGGAGCCGACCACACCGCCGGCCAGGGCGCCGATCACGCCGCCGACTGTGGCGTTCTTCTTGGCGTCGTGACGGCAGGGCTCGTTGTACGAGACGTTGGCCCCGTACTGACCACCGGCATACGGGGCGCTGTAGCGCGTGGCGTATTCCGGGTTGCTACGGTCATAGGCGCCATTGCCGTAGCGACGGTCATAGTCGCCCCGGGCCCGCTCATATTCGGCGCGGTCGCGTTCCCACTGCTGGCGCTGATTGTCATACCCTGCCCCGACCGAGGTCTGGGTGTAGGCGCTGTAACGCGTGGCATATTCGGGATTGCGACGGTCATAGGAGCCGGAGCCATAGCGACGGTCATAATCTATACGCGCGCGCTCGTAGTCGGCGCGGTCGCGTTCCCACTGCTGGCGCTGAGCGTCGTAGTTGCCCGTGCCGGCATAGCCGCGGCCGTCGACATTGAAGCGCGCCGCCAGGGTGGGGTGGCTGCGGTCATAGGCGCCGGCGCCGCGCCGGCGGTCGTACACGCGGCGATCGCGTTCGTACTGAGCGCGTTCGCGTTCGAACGCGACCTGCTCGGCCCGATAGGCGGCGCTGTCGCGATAGGTCGCCGAGGAATAGCGCGTCGCATATTGCGGGTAGCGACGGTCATAGGCGCCGACGCCGTAGCGACGGTCGTAGTCGCGGCGCGCCTGCTCGTAATTGGCGCGGTCTGACTCATAGGCGCGCTGCTGGGCGCTGTAGTCGGAGACCTGTTCGTTATAGTTGGAGCGCTGGTCCTGATAGGTGTTCAGACGCTGCTGATAGGCTGCTTGCGCGCTGGCGGTTTGGGCCAAGGCCGGGGCGGCGGCGGCGCACGCGACCGTTGTCGCCAGCAGCACGGCAATATATTTCGAGGTCATTGATGTTCTCCGCTCGTTGAGACGGATCAACCCTCCCCCAACGGGGTCGCCGATCCTTAACAAGGTCCCTGTGCCAAGCATAAGCCCTGGCGAAGCTACAGGTTCCGAGTCTCAAGCCTTGGTCGCGGTCATCATGTAATTGATGTCGGTATCGGAGGACCGGCTCCACCGCCCGGTGAGGGGGTTATAGGCCACGCCAAACGGCCCCTGCATCTCCACCGGCTCGCCCGCCAGAAAGGCGCGAAGCTCTTCCGGCTTGAGGAACTGTTTCCAGTCATGGGTGCCCGGCGGCACCCAGCGCAGCACATATTCGGCGCCGATCTTGGCCAGGGCCAGCGCCTTCAGCGTGCGGTTCAGGGTGGCGACGATCAGCAGGCCGCCGGGGGCCAGCAGGCGCGAGCAGGTCCGCAGAAACTCGCCCGGATCGGCCACGTGCTCGATGACCTCCATGGTCAGGACCACATCGAACGGTCCCGCGCCCTCGGCCAGCAGCTGTTCGGCGGTGGCGGGGCGGTAGCCGATCTCCAGCCCCTGTTCGGCGGCGTGGGTGGCGGCGGTCTTGATGTTCTTTTCCGAGGCGTCGATGGCGGTGACGTCGAAGCCCAGCCGGGCCATCGGCTCGCTGAGCAGCCCGCCGCCGCAGCCGATGTCGAGCAGGGAGAGCCCCTCGAACGGCTGGCGCAGATTGCCGTCGCGGTCGAACCGCGCCAGGGCCTGCTCGCGGATGAAGGCCAGCCGGCAAGGGTTGAACACGTGCAGCGGCGCGAACTTGCCCCTGGGGTCCCACCACTCGGCGGCGATGGCCGAGAACCGCGCCACGTCGGCGGGGTCGATGCTCCACGAGGGGCGCGCGGTGTCGGGCGAAGGGGCTTGGCTCATGTCGCCTCTTTACCATGGTCTTGGTCGTGCGACATCGCCGTCGAAAAAAGACAGGCCCGCGACATTGCCGTTGCGCCATTGCGCCGCTAGAAGGCCGGAGCTTGCGCGGCGGGGAGTGATCCGGCCGGGTGGGCGCAAGAAAAAACCGCTATCACTTGAGGGTTTGAAGACGTGTCTCGTCTGGTGATGAAGTTCGGCGGCACCTCGGTGGCCGACCTAGAGCGCATCCGGCGGGTGGGCCGTCTGGTCGCCGCCGAGGTCGCGACCGGCAAGCAGGTGGCGGTGGTGGTCTCGGCCATGTCCGGCAAGACCAACGAACTGGTCGCCTGGACCGACGGCGCCGGCCGTGCCGCGCCTGGCCTTCCCGAGTCGGACGACGAATATGACGCCATCGTCGCATCGGGCGAGCAGGTCACCGCCGGCCTGCTGGCCATGACCCTGCGCAATATGGGCCTGGACGCGCGTTCGTTCCTGGGCTGGCAGGTGCCGATCCTGACCGACAACGCCCACGGCCGCGCTCGCATCGAAGACATTCCGCCGGCCAATCTGGAGGCCTGTTTCGCGGCCGGCCAGATCGCCGTGATCGCCGGCTTCCAGGGCGTCACCGCCGATGGCCGCATCACCACCCTGGGCCGGGGCGGCTCGGACACCAGCGCCGTGGCCATCGCGGCGGCGGTGAAGGGCTCGTGCGACATCTATACCGACGTGGACGGGGTCTATACGACCGATCCGCGTATCGAGAAGAAGGCCCGGCGCCTGGCCAAGATCTCTTACGAAGAAATGCTGGAAATGGCCTCGCTGGGGGCCAAGGTGCTGCAGACCCGTTCGGTCGAGATGGCCATGGCCCATCGCGTCCCGGTGCGGGTGCTGTCGAGTTTCGTCGAACCCGGGGAAGCTCCCGGCCAAGGTACGATCGTCTGCGACGAGGAAGAAATCATGGAAAAGCGCATCGTCTCGGGCGTCGCCTATAGCCGCGACGAAGCCAAGATCACCCTGCTGGGCCTGCCCGACCATCCGGGCGTTTCCTCGCAGATCTTCGGCCGTCTCGCCGACGCCAATGTCAACGTCGACATGATCGTGCAGTCGCGCGCCCGCAGCGCCGACACCGCCAACATGGAGTTCACGGTCGGCAAGCGCGACGCCCAGCGCGCCGTCGAGATTGTCCAGGCCGCCAAGGCCGAGATCGGCTTCGAGGACGTGGCTATCAACGAGGACGTCTCGAAGGTCTCGGTGATCGGCGTCGGCATGCGGTCGCACGCCGGCGTGGCCCAGTCGATGTTCCAGGCCTTGGCCGAGAAGAACATCAACATCCAGGTCATCTCGACCTCGGAAATCAAGATCAGCGTCCTGATCGACGCGGCCTATACCGAACTGGCCGTTCGCGCCCTGCACGCGGTGTACGGGCTGGATCAGCTGTAGGCCAAACGTCGCCGAGTCGGGTTATCAGGCGATAGCCCGAACACGAGTACTCCCATGTCCGACGTCTTCAAGTTCGACCCCGCCGCCAAGACCGTCACCTTCCACGGCGATGCGGGCCTGGAGCTGCTCTACGATCTGCTGCTGCGCGCCAAGTTCGGCGATGGGTATGAAAAGCCGCTTCTGGTCAGCCCGTGGCTGGCGGCGCTGCTCAAGCAGCTCGACCAGGCCCTGCCGGACGACGGCCAGTGGTTCCCCGAACGTCCCGGCCAGCCGATCTTCGACACCGACGACCTGCTGGCCATGGGCGACGCCGTGATCGAGGAAGGCCACACCGTGGGCTGGTGGAGCATGACCGAGCCCGAGCGCCGCAACTATCTGCGCGAGACCATCGCCGCGCCCCATCCCCTGACCGACGAGCAGATCGAGTTCATCGAGACCGACATCGACGCGGCCCTGGAACAGGCTCGTCGCCTGGTCGAGGACGCCGGCGAACCCCTGGCTTTGCCCGGGCACGGCTAAGGTCCCATAGTGGGGCCATGGACCACGGTCTGACCGCCCCCGCGCAACTGTCGTTCCGCCGGTACGGGCAGGACGCTCCGCCGCACGCCCACGCTTTCGACCAGATCGTCCTGCCGCGTCGGGGCGTGCTGGAAATGGAGATCGACGGCCGCGGCGGCCGGGTGGATCCCGGCCACGCCGCCATCGTCGGCCCCGGCGCCCGCCACGCCTTCGCGGCCAGCGGCGAGAACCTGTTCGTGGTCGCCGACATCGGCTCGGCCCTGATGGCGCCCTTCGAGCGCCTGCGCGACCGACCCTTCGCCCCGGTCACCGGCGCGGTGCGCGGCCTGCTGGATTTCCTGGCGGGCGAAGCGGCCGCACCCATCGACAGCGGCGTCGCCATCCTGTGGACCCGCTGCTGCTGCGCGGCCTGAGCGCGGCTCCGCCCAGCCTCGACCCGCGCCTGTCACGCGTCCTGGCGATGATCGAAACCCGCTACGCCAAGCCCCTGACGGTGGCCGACTTGGCCCTCGAAGCCGGCATGAGCCAGAGCCGCTTCTTCGCCGCCTTCCGCGCGGCCCTGGGGCCGGACGCCGCACGGCTGATTGGCCGATGCGCGGCTGCGGGCGGCCCAGCGGCTGCTGTCGGACACCCGGCTCTCCATCGCCGAGATCGCGGTGCGGACGGGGCACTGGGACCAGAGCGCCCTGACGCGCCGGATGCGCGGGGCGCTGGGGGTGACGCCGGGGGTGTGGCGGAAGTCGCGCGCTGAGAGCGCTATCGATCAGCCACGAAATAGGTGATCTTTTCCGGAGATTCCACGAACGTTGCTCCAGGATCAGGCCGACCTCGCACGACCCTAGCCTCTGATGCGACATAGCCGGGCAGGATCAGGAAGCTCTGTGTCCAGTTCAGGATGAACTGTTTCCCATCCGGCATTTCGATAAGGGTGGGAGCGTAGCCCATTCTCACCTCCTCCGCCTGCGCGGTTGCTATTCTCACCTCGATGGGAAGGGCATGGGGGCTGGGGTAAATGTCCAGAACTTCAGAAGCGAGGCGGGTCGTGCGCCAGTCTTCCACGGGGGCGTCACGTTGAACGCAAATATAGGCTAGATCGAGTTTTTCACCACCTTTGATGATGACGCCGCACGGCGTGCACCCATACTGGCGGCCGTTGCCGTAAAGGTCGGGAGGCGTCCGACGGATAGCGTCTGCCTTCACCTCGATATGCAAAGGTAGAGGTAGCGGAGCGTTGTTCCAGACCTGTACGACCTGAAGTCGATCTTCAGAAACTATCGACATCGTTTCGGCTGCGCCGTCCAAATACCAGTGATGAGAACAGACCGAACACTGGAATAACTGACCGCTCCTCAAAATAGTCTTAGGTTTGAGGGCCTTTCGACGGCGTCGATCATCCGAATCCCCGCGCTCCAAGGCGTAGGGCCAGTTGAACGATATCAAGCCGCCGGCACCACATGCGTTGCAGACTGTTTTGCCGCCAATGCGACTGGTGCCGACGACTGTGATCAAAATCCACCTCACCCTTTAGGAACTTCACCATGCTTAGGTTGGGTTGCGGGTGGCAAGCTCAACCCACGAGAACCCCCGCCCAAACTTCAGGAGCTTTCGCCAAGCCAACCACCCCGGCCACCTGCTAACCCAGCCCCATGACCGACCCCCGCCGCCTCACCCTGGGCCTGCTGTGCGGCCTGATCGCCGGCGCCTTTTGGGGCGGGGTGTTTCTGGCGCCGTTGGTGCTGGCCGACTTCACGCCGCTGCAGATGACCGCCGGGCGCTATCTGGCCTATGGCCTGGCGTCGCTGGTGTTGCTGGCGCCCACGGCCCTGGCGGTGTTTGGGCGGATGACGGGCCGGGACTGGCGGGATCTGGCCTTGCTGAGCCTGCTGGGCAACCTGATCTATTATGTCGGCCTGGCCGTGGCGGTGCAGAACGCCGGGGTGGCGGCGGCGTCGCTGATCATCGGGCTGCTGCCGGTGACGGTGACCCTGGTCGGCGCCAGGCCAAATGGACTCGGGGGCGAGGGCGTGCCGCTTCGGCGTCTGGCCGCGCCGCTGGCCCTGCTGGCGACGGGGGTAGTCTGCATCAATATCGACGTGTTCAGGAGCGGGGAGGGGGCGCCCGCGCCGCGCCTGATCCTGGGGGTGCTGGGCGCGGTGCTCGCCCTTGCCTGCTGGACGGTCTACGCCGTCTGGAACGCCCGCAGGCTGGCCTCGACGCCGAATTTCAACAGCCACGAGTGGTCGCTGTTGACCGGGGTGGTCACCGGCGCGCTGTCGCTGGTGCTGATCGTCCCGGCTTTCCTTGTTGGCGGGGCGGGGCATGGGTCCAGCGCCTGGACCCTGTTTTGGGGTATCAGTCTGGCCGTGGCCTTGGGCGCCTCGGTGATCGGCAACGGCCTGTGGAACGCCGCCAGTCGGCTGCTGCCGCTCAGCCTGTCTGGCCAGTTGATCGTGTTCGAGACCCTGTTCGCCCTGCTCTACGGCTTCCTGCACGAAGGCCGCTGGCCGCGTCCGCTGGAGAGCGTCGCCATCGCCCTGATGCTGGCCGGGGTGCTGTGGTCGGTGTCGCTGCACCGGCCGTCGGCGGCAGCCCCAACATGACCACCACCTGAACACGCGCGTTCAGATCGGGTTCAAGCGGCGGCTCCTAAAACGGACATCAACAGCGCCGCACCGGACTTTCCGGATCTGGCGACGCTTCCCGAAAGGAGCACTGCCATGAACACCGTTTCCAAGACCCTGATCGCTGGCGCCATCACCGCCGCCATGGTCCTGCCCGCCTCGGGCGCGTTTGCCGGCGAAAAGACCAACAAGGCCATTCTTGGCGCCGTGATCGGCGGCCTCGCCGGTGCGGCCCTGGGTGACGGCAACAAGGGCGCTGTCGTCATCGGCGCCGCCGCTGGCGCGGCCATCGGGGCCTCGACCGCCAAGGACAAGGACGATCGCCGCTACAACAGCAGCTATCGCTCGCGTCCGGCCTACAACAACTACTCGCAGGGCTACCAGGTCCGTGACCAGCGCGACAACCGTGACAACCGTTACGGCCAGCGCGGCTACGACACCCGCTACAGCCAAGCCGGCTACGACACCCGCTACAGCCAGCGCGGCTACGACACCCGCTACAGCCAGGCCGGCTACGACAGCCGCTACAATCAGGCCGGCTACGACAGCCGCTACGGCCAGAGCGCCTATGACGCCCCCTACGGCCAGGCCGGCTATGACAGCCGTTACGGTCAGAGCGGCTATGAGCCCCGCTACTACGGTCAAGACAACCGCCGCTAGGGACTGATCCCACCCCACGGCGAAGACTTGCGCCGCTCCCTTCATCAGGGGGCGGCGCTTTTTCGCGCCTGACGCGAGACAATCTTTACGCAAGGTCGCCGCGACCGCTGTTCGATCCGCGAAATCTGCTATAGCGCGCTTAAGAGCCGAAGCGGCTTCTTAACCCATCGCGCTTTCAGTCGGGTTAGATCGCTCCGGACAGAGGGAGAGCGCATGGCGGCATCCGGTATCGCCGTTCGAGGACCGCGCAGCCTGCTTCGGCAGATTCGCGAGGCCATGGCCGGGGGCGCGCTCGCCCAGTCCAAGCTCGACATGGTGGTGCGCACCATCGCCATCTCGATGGTGGCCGAGGTTTGCTCGATCTATCTGCGCCGCGCCTCTGGCGATCTGGAACTGTTCGCCACCGAAGGTCTGTCCCCCGAGGCCGTCCACGTCACCCGGCTGAAGCCCGGCGAGGGTCTGGTGGGCGAGACCATGCGCATCGGCCGGCCGCTGAACCTGTCGGACGCTCCCAACCACCCGGCCTTCGCCTATCGCCCGGAAACCGGCGAAGATCCCTACCACGCCTTCCTGGCTGTGCCCCTGCTGCGCGGCGGCCGCTCGATCGGCGTGCTGGTCGTCCAGAACCGCACCGAGCGGGTCTATGG
Organism: Caulobacter sp. DWR1-3-2b1; assembly: GCF_049895765.1. Classification (NCBI taxonomy): domain Bacteria; kingdom Pseudomonadati; phylum Pseudomonadota; class Alphaproteobacteria; order Caulobacterales; family Caulobacteraceae; genus Caulobacter; species Caulobacter sp. DWR1-3-2b1. Next base: position 173,609 of record NZ_JAFCSZ010000004.1, on the reverse strand, counting down.
CGAGGAAGAGGTCGAGGACCTGCAGATCATCGCCATGGTGCTGGCCGAGATGGTCAGCTCCAGTGAGCTTCTGGGTCTGGCCGAGCTCAAGGACGTCGAGATCGCGCCCCACAAGCCCGAGCGGCTGAAGGGCGCACGCTTCGCCGAGGGTCTGGCCTATGGCGTGGCCGTGCTGCACGAGCAGCCGGTGGCGCCCGAGCAGCTTCTGTCAGACGATCCGGTGGCGGAAGAGGCTCGGCTGAAGGTGGCCGTCACCGCCCTGCAGAGCCAGATCGACGAGATGCTGGACGGTCAGGGCGGCCTGGTCGGGGCATCGTATGAGGTGCTCGACACCTACCGCCTGTTCGCCCACGACCGGGGCTGGAACCGGGGTCTGGAAGAGGCCGTGCGCTCGGGGCTGACCGCCGAGGCGGCGGTGGAGCGCGTGCGTTCCGAGCACCGCGCCCGTCTTGGCCAGGCCCGTGACCCCTATCTGCGCGAGCGCCTGCACGATCTGGAAGACCTGAACGACCGCTTGCTGCGCCACCTGTCGGGTGATGTCCACGCCGTGCGCAAGCTGCCCGACGACGCCATTCTGATCGCCCGGAACCTGGGTCCCGCCGATCTGCTGGAATATGACCGCACCAAGCTGAAGGGCATTCTGCTCGAGGAAGGCTCGGCCGCCAGCCATGCGGGCATCGTGGCCCGAGCGCTGGATATTCCCTGCGTGGGCCGTCTGGCGGGTCTGCGCGACCGGGTCAGCGAGGGCGACCCCGTGGTCGTCGACGCCGAGACCGCCGAAGCTTGGCTGCGTCCGCGTCCCGATGTGGTGAAATCGCTGCGGGCCCGGATGGAGGTCCGCGCCCAGCGGAAGGTCGAGTTCGCCCGCCTGCGCGATACGCCGGCCTTCACCAAGGACGGCGCCAAGGTCACCCTGCTGATGAATGCGGGTCTGGCCGTCGATCTCGACATTCTGAGCGAAACCGGCGCCGAGGGCATCGGCCTGTTCCGCACCGAGTTCCAGTTCATGGTCGCCGAGGAGATGCCTCGCCTGGAGGCTCAGACGGCGCTCTATGAGAAGGTTCTGGAAGCCGCCAACGGCATGCCGGTGACCTTCCGGACCCTGGATCTGGGCGGCGACAAGCTGCTGCCGTACATGGAGATGGAGCGCGAGGACAATCCGGCCCTGGGCTGGCGCGCCATCCGCATGGGCCTGGATCGTCCGGCCCTGCTGCGCATGCAGATCCGGGCGCTGATCAAGGCCTCGCGGGGTCGCGAACTGCGGATCATGTTCCCGCTGGTGGCCAGTGTGGACGAGTTCCGCGCCGCCCGCGCCTTTGTCGACCAGGAAGTGGCCTGGGCCCTGAAGCGCGGCCGCCCCGCACCGGCCCGTCTGGATGTCGGTGCGATGATCGAGGCGCCCTCGCTGCTGTGGCACCTGGACGCGCTTTTGCCGATGACCGACTTTGTGTCGGTCGGCACCAACGACCTGATGCAGTACCTGTTCGCCGCCGACCGGGGCAATCCGCGCATGGCCGACCGCTATGATCCGCTGTCGCCGGCGGCCCTGCGGGCGCTGAAGACCATCCAGCAGGCCTGCGCCGATACCGGCACGCCGGTGTCCGTATGCGGTGAAATGGCGGGGCGGCCGCTGGAGGCTTTCGCCCTGGTGGCCCTGGGTTTCGACCGTCTGTCGATGCCGCCGGCCGGCATCGGACCGGTCAAGCAGATGGTGCTGTCCTGCGATCGCGAGGCCGCCCGGCGAAATGTAGAAGCCCTGCTGAAGGGATCGGGCGGATCGCTCCGAGGAGAGATTGAAACCCTGGCGCGCAAACTCTACGTCGCCATTTGATTTGATGGTCGATTAACCAAGCTTGGCTTTTTAGTGTATTGAATACCGCTACTTAGTTTGATATCCACAAAGGATTGTTAAGAACTTCGTGCAAGACGAAGTGGGGTGGGGCGCGCGTTCGCGCGTTACGCGATTTTTTGGGGTGATATAGCCGCAATGCCGCTGGATACGGGCAGTGTCAGGCACTTGCATCTGGTCTCGGACGCCGAACCCGATGAGGGCTTCGTTGCGGTGGGTCAGCCGTCGGTCGACGAGGGCGTCGATATCGGCGCCGCCTTGCGCGCCGCCCGGACCTTCCGCGGTCTCACCACCCAGGACGTGGCCGACGCCACGCGCATCCGCCAGAGCTATATCGACGCCCTCGAGGATCTGCGGCTGGAAGAGCTGCCCTCGCGTCCGTTCACCATCGGCTATGTTCGCGCCTATGCCCAGCTGCTGGGCTTGGACGGCGAAGCGGCCGTGCTGCGCTTTAAGAGCGACGCGCCCGACGAAGGCGGCGAACTGCGCGCGCCGGTCGGCGTGCGACACGAGCGCGATCCGCGCCTGGCCCTGATCCTGATCGCCGGCATGCTGATGGTCGGCGCCATCGTGCTGTGGAACGTGGCGCAGCGCGCCATGGAAAAGGACGCTCCCACCAGCCAGATCGCCGAAAATACCGCTGCTCCGCGTTCGGCCTCGGCGCCTGCCGGTTCGGCGGTGTCGCTGGGCGCGCCCCTGCCGGCTCCGGTCGAGTCGACCACGCCCGAGCCCTACAAAACCCCCGGTCTGGACGATGCCGCCGCCAATGGAGGTTCGGCCGACGCCGCCAACGCCGCCTCCAAGGCGCGCGCCACTGCCCTTGCGGCCGGTGAAGGCGTGATCGACGCCGCCCATGTCGCGGCCCTGGGCTCCAGCTTCAAGCCGCGCGGCGCGGTGCACGGCGCCGCCGTCGCCGACAGCTCCGGCGTCATCCTGCTGGCGCGCAAGGCCGCCACCCTGGTGGTTCGCGGCGCCGACGGCTCGGTCCATTTCGCCCGCCAGCTCAATGCCGGCGAAGCCTTCCGTGCGCCCCGCACGACAGGCCTGACCGCCGACGTCTCCGATCCGAGCAATTTCGACGTCTATTCGGGCGGCGTGCTGACCGGTCGCCTCGTCGCCAGCCAGACCGGTCTGAGCAAGCTGGTCAAGCCGGCGGCGGCTCCGGTTCAGCCCTGACCGCTCTTCCCGGCGAAAGCCGGGACCCAGATCGGATCCAGAGACTTCCCGATATCGGCGCCGTCGAATGGCGCGCCATCCCAGACACTCAAGCTGAATATGGGCCCCGGCCTTCGCCGGGGAGAGGAGGATTGGGGTAAGGATAGCCTTGGGTTCCGCGCGCAAAAGCCCTAGATTGCCGCCATGGCCGCAGACCACACTCACATTCGCCCCTGGCGCTCCATCGAGCGCCGCGTGTCGCGCAAGATCCGCGTCGGCAATGTCGAGGTCGGGGGCGACGCGCCCATTACCGTCCAGTCCATGACAAACACCCTGACCAGCGACGCCGCCGCGACGCTGGAGCAGATCCGTCAGCTGGAAGAGGCCGGCGCCGACATCGTCCGCGTCAGCTGTCCTGACACCGACTCCACGGCTGCCTTCAAGACCATCGCCCGCGAGTCCCGCGTGCCGCTCGTGGCCGACATCCATTTCCACTACAAGCGCGGCATCGAAGCGGCCCAGGCTGGCGCGGCCTGCCTGCGGATCAATCCGGGCAATATCGGCTCGGCCGACCGGGTTCGCGACGTGATCCAGGCGGCGCGCGACTATGGCTGCTCGATGCGGATCGGCGTCAACGCCGGCTCGCTGGAGCGCGAACTGCTGGAAAAGTACGGCGAGCCGTGCCCCGACGCCATGGTCGAGAGCGCCCTGAACCACGCCCGCATCCTGCAGGACCACGACTTTCACGAGTTCAAGATTTCGGTAAAGGCGTCAGACCCGTTCATGACGGTGGCGGCCTATCACCAGTTGGCCGAGCGCATCGACTGCCCGCTGCACCTGGGCGTCACCGAGGCCGGGGCCCTGCGCACCGGCACGGTCAAGTCGTCCATCGGCATCGGCTCGATGCTGTGGGCCGGCATTGGCGACACCATCCGCGTCAGCCTCGCCGCCGACCCGGTGGAAGAGATCAAGGTCGGCTTCGATATCCTCAAGTCGCTGGGCCTGCGCCATCGGGGCGTCAACATCATCGCCTGCCCGTCCTGCGCCCGTCAGGGCTTCAACGTCATCAAGACGGTGGAGGCCCTGGAAGAGCGCCTGGCCCACATCAGCCAGCCGATGTCGCTGTCGATCATCGGTTGCGTGGTCAACGGCCCAGGCGAGGCCCTGATGACCGACCTGGGCTTCACCGGCGGCGGAGCGGGCTCGGGCATGGTCTATATGGCCGGCAGGGCCGACCACAAGCAGTCCAACGACGGCATGGTAGACCACATCGTCGAGCTGGTCGAAAGGCGCGCGGCCGAGCTGAAGGCCGCCGCTGAGGCCGAGGCCATCGCGGCGGAGTAGGGCCAGGAGTGGCGTCAAAGGCCACGACGCGCGCTTCTACCGAAGGTGGCAAGTCTGTTGACATCTGCTAATTCGGGTTGAGTATGCCCCGAAGAACTACTGATGGTTCACGCCGTCGCGTCTGACGGTGGCAGGAGGGGGCTTACATGCGTTCATGGCTTACAGGACTGATGGCGGTTGCGGTTCTCGCGGGGGCCTCAAGCGCGCTCGCGGGCGACGAGGGCAACGCAAAGGGCGAACGCAGCCTGGCCAAGATGGTCGAGGGGCGCGTGGCGGGGGAGCCGATCGACTGCATCGATCCACGCCGCTCCCTGATGATCGATGTCATCGACAAGACGGCGATCGTCATTCGGATGCCGGCCGGCATTGTCTATGTGAACCGTCCGGAGATGGGCGTGGCCGCGCTGGATCACGACTCCATCATCAACCCCCGCACCAACGGGGTGCGGCTGTGCCGGGGCGATGCGGTGGCCATGGTCGATCGCGGTGGCAAGGGCTCGGCGGGTTCGCGGGCTTCGGTGAGCTTGGGCCAGTTCGTACCCTACACAAAAGAAAAGTAGCCGGCCCAGGCGGACGGTCGCGGATTACCGAACCTTAAGTGGCAAGGGTTTCGCCACTGGGGTCAGATGCGATCGTTCGAACCGCCCGGGGTCTTTACACATGCATATCGTCGCGCGCGCCCTGCTGGGCGTGGCGCTTGGGCTCGCCGTCGGCGCCGCCTCCGCCCAGGCCGCGCCGGTCGAGGTCAAGGTCGGTCAGCCCCTGGCCCGGTTCGGCAAGATCAAGCCCGGCGTCCACCGCTATCTGCGCTACAAGCAGGCGGGCGGGACCTGGACCCCGGCTGACATCTGGACTCGCGAAATCCGTATCGAGACCCAGGACGGCCAGCCGCGACTGCACATCGTCCAGCACTGGGACAGCGGCACGACGCCGGCGGCCAAGACGATGAATTCCTGGTTCGAGGTCGGGACCTTCGCGCCGATCACCCACGTTCGCCGCTTCACCAAAGACGGCCAGACCAAGGTCGAGGGTTACGCCTTCACGGCGGATCGCGTCGTCGGCCTGGTCGATCTGCCCGACAACGCGGCCAAGACCTATGACGTCGCCGCGCCGGTCAGGACCTTCAACTTCGAGACCGATACGGAGCTGTTGCAGGCCCTGCCGTTGAAGGACGGCTTTGAGGCCAGTATCAATTTTCCTGCATCCCGGCGGGGGCGCCCCCGCGCCCTACCTGTTCAAGGTGACAGGCTCGGAGGTGCTGACCACCCCGGCCGGCGGCAGGATCGACTGCTGGGTGATGACCACCGACTATAACCGCTCGGACTTCCCCCCGACCCGCTTCTGGCTGGCCAAGGACAGTCAGGTGATGGTCAAGGTGGTCTCTCCGCTTCCAGACGGCTCGGCGGTCGTGAAGGTGCTGCTGTACTAGCCGTTTCAGCCCAGCGCGGTCTGGATCGGGACCCCGCCCTTGCTTCACCGATGTGGGCGGTTGCAGTGGCCGTGGGAGGTTCCGGGCTGGGTCTGCGAAGCGACCTTAGATCACCGCCCGCGACCGCTCGTCCACATCCGCCACCGCCGCCGCGACGATCCGCAAGGCTCGTTCGAGTTCTTCGCGATCCCGCGCCGCGCCCAGGCACAGGCGCACGCCCGTCGTCAGGCCCGGCGCCACCACCGGAGCGGAGGGTGGTGTCAGTTCCACCCCGCCGCGCAAGGCCCGACCCGCGAGCCGCTCGGCGTCCAGTTCCGACATCGGCAGCCAGACATGCGGGGCGCTGGCCGACATCGGGGTCTCGATGGCGTCGCCCAGGATCTCACGCGCCATCGCCAGGCGGGCGGTCATCTCGGCCTGAACCTCGGCGACGATGGCGTCGGCCGTGCCGTCCTCGATCCACTGTGTAGCGATCAGCCCGCCGAAATTGGGCGGGGCGTAGCTGAGGGCGCGGACGGTGCGCAGGACCCGGTCCATAGGGTCGCCGGGCGGGACGATCAGGAAGCCGGTGCGCAGGCCGGGGGCCAGGGACTTCGAAACGCCCGAGACGTGGAAGGTCCGCTCCGGCGCCAGCGCCGCGAAGGGCGGCGGGGCGTCCGGCGCATAGACCGCATAGATGTCGTCCTCGATGATCATAAGGTCGTGCTTGCGAGCCGCGGCGACGATCTGGGCGCGGCGGCCGGCGCTCATGATCCGGCCCGTGGGGTTTTGCAGGGTCGGCTGGATGGTCACGGCCTTGAAGGCGCCGGTGGCGGCGGCCTCGTCCAGGGCGTCGGGGCGCAGGCCCTGGGCGTCCATGGCAAGGCCCTTGAGCCCATAGCCCATGTGCTCGGCCAAGGCCTTGACGCCATAGAAGGTCGAGGCCTCGCACAGCACCGTATCGCCCCACCGCGCTACGGCTCCGAAGGCCAGGGCCAGGGCCTGCTGGGCGCCGGCGGTGCAGACCAGACGGGTCCAGTCGGCGCCAGCCAGGCCGCCGCTGCGCTCCAGCCAGGCTGCCCCCGCGCGGCGCTGGACCTCCAGCCCTGCCGAGGGCGCATAGTCCAGATGGTCGAGCAGGTCGCCTCGCCGCCGCAGCCGGGTCAGGGTGTCGGCCAACCGCGCCCGGGCGGGAGCGTCCGGCGCGATGTTCTGCGACAGATTGATCAGGCCGCCGTGGTCGTTGGCGCGCGCCTGGGCCCGCGTCCCGCCGCGCACGAAGCTGCCCCGTCCCACATGAGCCTCAACCAGCCCGGCCTTTTCGGCCTCAACATAGGCGCGGGTGACCGTGCCCAGACCCAGGCCTAGGCGATGGGCCAGATCGCGCTGCGGCGGCAGGCGCGCCCCGGCGGCCAGGGCGCCGGCCTCGATGTCGGCGCGCAGAGCCTCCAGCAGGCGCTCATAGATCGGCGCATCGCCGGGCGTCAGCGATGGGGTCCAGTCTACAAGGGTCAGCGAGGGCAGGGCTGGAGGGGGCATGCGCGCTCCGATATTGTCACCATAACAATACGCTTTTTGACTCATGGATCAATCGAGAACATCTCTGTGACATTCTCGATCCCGGAGTCCCGCCATGACGCCCGACCTGCTGCTCGCCTCCGTTCTGTTCGCCTTCGCCACCGCCGGGACGCCCGGCCCTAACAACATGATGCTGCTGGCTTCGGGCGCGAACTTCGGGTTCCGCCGCACCATCCTGCACATCCTGGGGATCAGCGCGGGCCTGGGTGTGATGGTGGTGGCGATGGGCTGGGGGCTGTCGGGGGCGTTCAAGACCTTCCCAATCCTGCACGAGATCCTCAAATGGGCCGGGGCGGCCTACATGCTGTGGCTGGCCTGGAAGATCGCTACGGCCACGGGAATCAATGACAAGTCCCCCACCGGCCAGCCGATGACCTTCCTGGAGGCCGCCGCCTTCCAGTGGCTGAACCCCAAGGCCTGGGCTATGGCGCTGGGCGCCGCCACCACCTACACGCCGGAAGGCAGTGGCAGCCTGACCGTGCTGATTCTGGCCGGGACCTTCATGCTGCACGGCGCGCCGTGCAGCGCCGCCTGGGCGGGCTTTGGCCAGGGCCTGCGGCGGTTTCTGGACCGGCCAGCTATCCTGCGGACCTTCAATGTGAGCATGGCCGTGCTGCTGGTGGCGTCGCTGTATCCGCTGATGACCCAGCTGAAGGCGTGACAGAACCGGGGAGGGGCGCCACGCTGACGGCATGCGCATCCTCCTCGCCCTCGCGGCAACCCTCGCCCTGCTTGCCTCGCCCGTCATCGCTCAGGACCTCAAGGTCACCGTAGCGGGCCGCGACACGGTGGTGCTGACGCCCGCCGAGGTGAAGGCTCTGCCGCGCGCCAAGGCGACGATCCAGGTGAAGGGCCAGCCGGTGGTCTATGAAGGCGCGGTGCTGCACGGGGCCCTGCTCAAGGCTGGCGTGGTTTCGGGCGAGCGGCTGATGGGCCGCTATCTGAACCAGATCGTCGTGCTGCGCGCCGCCGACGGCTTTTCCAGCATCCTGTCGATCGCCGAAACCGACCCGGTCTATCGCGCCAATCCGGTGATCCTGGCCGACACGGCGGGCGGCAAGCCGCTTGACGCCCGGGAGGGGCCGTACCGCGTGGTGGTTGACGGCGACCTGCGGAACTCGCGATCGCCCAAGGGCGTGGTGGCGGTCGAGGTCAAGGCCGGCTTCTAGAGCCCTTTCCGACCTGATGGCTTCATCAGGGTCGGGCGAAAAGGTCTCTAAATCAGAAGTTTAGAGCGTTTGTCGATCCGATAACCGTTTCACGCTTATCGGAAAACGCCCTAGACCATGCCAGCGGCGGCGCCTTGGGCGAAGCCGCGCAGGCGCTGGGCGATGATCTCGCCCACAGCTTCCACGGCCGGGCGGCCCGGGAAATTGGCGCGCCAGACAATCCGCACCGTCCGGCTCGTTTGCTCGGCTAGCGGGCGAAGGACAATCCCCGCATCCTGCGCAGCCCCGGCCGCCAGGCCTGGGACCAGCGTTGTGCCATAGCCCGCCGCCACCATGTTGAGCAGGGTCGACAGGCTGGCGGCGCGCAGCGGGCCGCTCAGCGCACCGCTTTGCCCGCAGGCCGCCAGGGTCTGGTCGCGCAGGCAGTGGCCATCGGCCAGCACCAGGATGTCGCGCGCGAGATCGCTCTCGCTAACCACCGCCCGGTCGGCCAGCGGGTGGTCCGGCGGCAGGGCCGCGAGGAACGGCTCGTCAAACAGGGGCTGACTGATCAGGTCTGGCCCGTCAGTCTCGGTGGCCAGCAGCGCGGCGTCCAGGTTATGGGCGCGCAGTCTTTCAAGCAGCGCGCTGGTCTGGTCCTCCCAAGGCTCGACCTCAAGGTGAGGCAAGGCCTCACGCAGCGGCGCAAACACCAGGGGCAGCAGGTAAGGAGCCAGTGTCGGGATGATCCCCACCCGGAAGCGTCCGGCCATGGGATCGCGAAGATTGCGCGCTGTGGAGAGGATCGCCTCGGCTGCCGTCACCGCGGCGCGGGCGTGGCCGATCAGCTGCAAGCAGGCCACCGTCGGGGTTACCGCCTTGCTGGCGCGCTCGAACAGGGAGACGCCGACCAGCTCCTCGAGTTTCCGGATCTGGACCGAAAGCGTCGGCTGGCTGACGCCGCAGGCTCTGGCCGCCTGACCGAAATGCTCATGCTCGACCACGGCGAGAAGGTAGCGAAGGTCTCGAAGGTTCATCGGCGCACTCGAAATTTCACCATAGGCTATGCCTATCGCATCGATCGAGTTTTGGCGCTTCTCTTTATCGTGTGGATGGGCAAATACTAGCTTGGCCAGGCGGTCCCCAGAGAGCGCCACCAGGGAGGCGCAACAGTAAACACGACACCAACCTGGACTTCGGCGCGCCCGTCGCCGCGACAGCAAGGCCACACTCCCGGTGTGGCGGCGGCTGGACGGCGGTCATCTCAGGGTTCGTGTGTCCCCCGTCAGGAAGCGGGTCTGTCTTCCGAAATCGTCGCGGCCCCTATCAGAGAGGCCACGTCAGTTACAGCAGCCAATATCGGAGCCAGATATGGACGGAAGCGACATCGTCGAACCCACGAGCAAGTGCCCCCTCAAGCACGGCGTACGGTTCCACACCAGTTTTGGCGGCCGGTCGAACCGCGACTGGTGGCCCAACCAATTGAACCTGAAGATCCTGTCGCAGCATTCGTCGCTGGTCAGCCCGTTCTCGCCGACCTTCAGCTATGCCGAGCAGGTCGAGAAGTTGGATGTCGAGGCCCTCAAGAAGGACCTGGCGGCGCTGATGACCGACTCGCAAGAGTGGTGGCCGGCCGACTATGGGCACTACGGTCCGTTCTTTGTTCGCATGGCCTGGCACAGCGCAGGCACCTACCGCACCGGCGATGGTCGCGGGGGCGCAGGCTCGGGCACGCAGCGCTTCGCGCCGCTCAACAGCTGGCCCGATAACGGCAACCTCGACAAGGCCCGCCGCCTGATCTGGCCGATCAAGCAGAAGTACGGCAACCAGATCAGCTGGGCCGACTTGATGATCCTTGCTGCCGACGTCGGCATGGAAACCATGGGCTTCAAGACCTTCGGCTTTGGTTTCGGCCGCGAAGATGTCTGGGAGCCGGAAGAAGACGTCCATTGGGGGGCCGAGGATACCTGGCTGGGCGACGACCGCTACAAGGGCGAGCGCCAGCTGGACAAGCCGCTGGCCGCTGTCCAGATGGGTCTGATCTACGTCAATCCCGAGGGTCCCAACGCGGTGCCCGATCCGCAGGCCTCGGCCCATGACATCCGCGAAACCTTCGCGCGCATGGCCATGAACGACGAAGAGACGGTGGCCCTGATTGCGGGCGGCCATACCTTCGGCAAGGCCCACGGCGCGGGCGATGCGGCGCATGTCGGGGTCGAACCCGAAGGTGCTGGCATCGTCGAGCAGGGCCTGGGCTGGCGTAACGTCTGGGAGAGCGGCAAGGGCGTTCACGCCATCACCAGTGGCCTGGAAGGCGCCTGGACGCCCAATCCTATCGCGTGGGACAATGGCTATTTCGACACCCTGTTCGGCCACGAGTGGGAGCTGACCCGCAGCCCGGCCGGCGCCCAGCAGTGGACGCCCAAGGACCCGGCCGCCCGCACCCTGGTGCCGGACGCGCACGATCCCAGCCGTCGCCACGCCCCGATGATGGCCACCACCGACATCGCCTTGCGGGTCGATCTCTCCTATGCCGCGATCTCCAAACGGTTTCATGAGAACCCTGACCAGTTCCAGGACGCCTTTGCCCGGGCCTGGTTCAAGCTGACCCACCGCGACATGGGCCCGATCGCCCGCTATCGCGGCCCGCTGGTGCCCCAGGAAGAGCTGATCTGGCAGGACCCGGTTCCGGCCGTGGATCACCCGCTGATCAATGCGGCCGACATCCGCGACCTGAAGGCCAAGGTGCTGGCCTCGGGCCTGTCGGTCTCGCAACTGGTCGGAACGGCCTGGGCCTCGGCCTCGACCTTCCGTGGCTCGGACAAGCGCGGCGGCGCCAACGGCGCCCGCATTCGCCTGGAGCCGCAGCGCAACTGGGCGGTCAACCAGCCTGCCCAGCTGGTAACCGTGCTGGCCACGCTGGAAGGCATCCAGGCGGCGTTCAACGCCAGCCAGACCGGCGGCAAGAAGGTGTCCCTGGCCGATCTGATCGTGCTGGCGGGCTCGGCGGCTGTCGAATTGGCCGCCAGGGCCGCCGGTCAAGAGGTGGAGGTCGCCTTTACGCCGGGCCGCACCGACGCCTCCCAGGCCCAGACCGACATCGAGTCGTTCTCAGTGCTTGAGCCCACTGCCGATGGGTTCCGCAACTATCTGAAGACCGAATACACCCTGACGGCCGAGGAACTGTTGATCGACCGGGCGCAACTGCTGACCCTGACCTCGCCCGAAATGACGGTGCTGGTTGGCGGCCTGCGGGTGCTGAACGCCAATACCGACCAGTCGTCGCACGGTGTCTTGACCGCGCAGCCGGGTGCGTTGACGAACGACTTCTTCGTCAACCTGCTCGACATGCGCACGGTGTGGGCCGCAACGTCGGAGGACGAAGCCGAGTTCGAAGGCCGCGACCGCACCACGGGCGAGCGCCAGTGGACCGGCACGCGGGTGGATCTGGTGTTCGGGTCCAACTCGCAACTGCGGGCCCTGGCCGAGGTCTATGCCCAGAGCGACTCCAAGGAAAAGTTCGTCACCGACTTCGTGGCGGCCTGGACCAAGGTGATGAACTTGGACCGCTTCGACCTCGCCTGATCGGTGAGGAATGGGACTGGACGCGGCTGACCCCAGCCGCGTCTAGACTTCAAGGTCGGGGCCAGATCACGGCGACGCACGACCGCGATCACCCCGGCGCCTTGGGAGGAGACCTGGATGCCCCACGCCGTGGAAGCTGCGTTCCGCGAGGAGCTGCGCCGTGCTGGCCTGCCCGGCCATGGGCCGCTGCCGCGTCTTCTGGCGCTATTGCGTGGCGCGTCCGAGACCCACCTTACCCTGCCGGAGGTGGCCGACATCGCCGCCGAGACCGGCCTGGCGGTGACTCTGACCGACCTGACCCGCCACCTGGAATCTCTGGCCGACCATGGCCTGATCGGTCGACTGCCCACAACCACCACCGACCTGGTGTTCGACACCGTCGCCGAACCCCATTCGCACCTCGTGTATGAAGAGGCCGGCCAGGTGATCGATCTGCACGTCTCGGCCGACACCCTGCTGGCCATGGTCCGCAAGGCCCTGGCCGAACGCCCGGACGGCGTGGAGATCACGGTGCGCTATCGCCGTAACGCGGCTGGCCCGGATGGCTTCTGATCTCCTAATCCCGCAGGCAGCGACAGCCGCAGAGCCAGTCATTCCTTGGCGCGTTGCAAACTGACGCCGCTGCGGGACTGGAAAGGCTAAAGGTCACACAGCCTCCTGGGGTGACGCCGCCCTCCGCGGGAGGTACAGAGACCGCCCGATCCCCCTCAAATGCGTGACGTCACCCCTTGCGACTGCCCCAGGCCCGACTCGACCAGGTTCTCGACCGTTTCCGCGAAGTGGAGGCCCGCATGGGCGCTGCGTCGGACGGAGCCGAGATCGTCAAGCTCTCCAAGGAGCACGCCGAACTGCGGCCGGTGGCCGAGGCCGTCGAGACCCTGGCCAAGCTGGCCGCTGAGCGCGCCGATCTGGAAGAAATGGCCAGCGACCCGGAAATGGCCGCCATGGTCCGCGACGAGATGCAGGCGCTGGACGAGAAACTACCCGTCCTTGAGCACGAGCTGGCCCTGATGCTGGCCCCCAAGGACAAGGACGAGAACGCCTCGGCCATTCTCGAAGTCCGGGCCGGCACCGGCGGCGACGAGGCGGCCCTGTTCGCCGGCGACCTGTTCCGCATGTACCAGCGCTACGCCGTCAGCCAGGGTTGGCGCGTCGAGGTCGACAGCATCTCCGAGGGCGAGATGGGCGGCTACAAGGAAATCATCGCCTCGATCACCGGCGACGGGGTGTTTGGCCGGCTGAAGTTCGAGAGCGGCGTGCACCGCGTGCAGCGCGTTCCCGAGACCGAAGCCCAAGGCCGCATCCACACCTCGGCCGCCACCGTCGCGGTGCTGCCCGAGGCCGAGGATGTCGAGATCGAGATCAACGACAGCGACATCCGCATCGACACCTACCGCTCGTCGGGCGCCGGCGGCCAGCACGTCAACAAGACCGACTCGGCCGTGCGGATCACCCACTTGCCCACGGGCGTGGTGGTGACCTCGTCGGAAAAGAGCCAGCACCAGAACCGCGCCCGGGCCATGAAGAACCTGAAGGCCCGCCTGTACGACATGCAGCGCGAGGCCCTCGACACCGCCCGCTCCGACGCCCGCAAGAGCCAGGTCGGCAGCGGCGACCGCTCCGAACGCATCCGCACCTACAACTTCCCGCAAGGCCGGGTCACCGATCACCGCATCAATCTCACCCTCTACAATCTGGGCAAGGTGATGGAGGGCGAGGCCTTGGACGACGTGATCAAGCCGCTGATCGCCGAGGACCAGGCCGCGCGCTTGGCCACCCTCGAAGACGGCTACAACTGATGGCCTTCACGCGCACTTACGACGAGGACGAACCCCAGCGGGTCAACAAGTGGCTGGCGCAAAGCGGTGTCTGCTCGCGCCGCGAGGCCGAGGCCCTGATCGCCGACGGCCTGGTGTCCATCGACGGCGAGACCGTGGAGGATGTGGGTCGCAAGATCCTGCCGGGCCAAACGCTCGTCCTGGCCGACCGCGCCACCGCCAAGCTGGATTCCAGCCTGACGATCATGATCCACAAGCCGGTCGGCATCGTCTCGTCCCAGCCCGATCCCGGCCAGATCCCGGCCGTGCGCCTGCTTAAGCGCGAGAACCTGTGGGCCCACGAAGCGACGATCCCCAACTTCAGCAACCGGCTGGCTCCGGTGGGCCGGCTGGACATGGACTCGCGCGGCCTGCTGATCCTCTCGGAGGATGGCGTCGTGGCCAAGGCCGTGATCGGCCCGCAGTCGGAGCTGGAAAAGGAATACCGCGTCGCCATCATGGGCGAGATCACCGAGGAGAAGCTGGAGCTGATGCGCTTTGGCCTCGAACTGGACGGCCGCGAGCTGCGTCCCGCCCATGTCGAACTCATCTCTGATCAACGCCTGCGCGTCATCCTTCAGGAAGGTCGCAACCGCCAGATCCGCCGAATGTGCGAACTGCTGGAATGGAAGATCGTTGACCTATTCCGTGTGCGGGTCGGGTCCCTGACCCTGGGGGATATGCCCGAGGGCTACTGGCGGCCGCTGACGGCCGATGAGCGGGCGGACCTGATTGCGGGTTGAGGCGTCGCTACTGAACCTGGAAGATGATCGGCACCGCGACCATATGACCCACTACGGAGCGGCCCTCGACGTCGATGGTCTCCACCCGGAAGAGCCGTGACAGGCCAAGGGCCGCGCCGCCGAAGCCGTAGCCTTCCGGCTGTTGCGATAGAGTAATGCACAGGTTCAGCGTGCCGTCCTCGCCGATCGCGCAGCGGATCATCGCTTGGCCGGGGATTCGGTGGATTCGGGCCGTCTCTGGATAGTAGCCCGCATAGTCTTGCGGGTTGGGCGTGACCCGCCAGGTCGGCGGGCGGAACCGGGGGCCGATCAGATGGACCGGCGGCGGCGCGATCAGGCCCAACTCCACCAAGGTCTGGCTGTCGAGCACACCGGTGTCGGCCAAGCCCACCGATCTCTGGAACGCGCGCACCGCCAGCTCGGTCTGCCCGCCGGGTCGCCCGTCGATCGGGCCTACGATGTAGCCGAGCGCGGTGAGTCTAATTTGCGCTTTGACGACCAGGCTCAGAGGTTCGGCCGGCGCTGGCCGCGTTGGCTGCTGTGGCGGCGGCGGGGCGGGAGCGGACAGGGGAGCGGCGGGCGCCGGTAGCGACCAGGACTGCGCGCGGCGGTCGTAAGGGCTTGGGGAGATAACCGCTTTACCCGCCGGACGCTTGGCGGCGGGCCGGACGTCCGATGCGGCTCGTGCGGCAGCAGGGTGTCCCAGTCGAAAGCCTGTCGTCGCGATCAGCGCAAGGCCTATGCCCTGGCGGGCGAAATCACGCGACATTTGACGCTCCGACTTGACCGTAACTTTGCGCTAGGTAGCCGATTTTATCAATGCGCGTCCTCTCGTAAAAATCGCGCTGGCGTTGCATGTCCGGACTCGGCGCGAGCGAGGCATTATTCGATCTAAAGTATCGATTGATGTTCGTGGCGAAATGTACGGCGCGGCTTTGTAAGCGTTAGCTTTAGCTTGAGATGAGGTAAAAGGCCGCGCTGCAAATATCGCCACGTCTTCGCCATATCTGAACGCTAGGTCGCCCTGCACCGCCCAAATTCGAAAATGATCCAACAACGACTGAAGGTCACTTGATGCACGCTGCCGCCGCGAAGAACATCACCCCTGCGGCGCGTTGCGTGATCGGTCTGGCGACAGTGTTCGCGCCCATGGTCGTGGCGGCCATGGAGCATCCCGACGCTGCTCGCCCCAACTCCACGCCCATCGTCCGACGCCTGCTGGCCGAGATCGCCGCCAAGCCCCATAGGCCGGTCCGCAAGGAGCTGGTCTGGAGCGGCGCCGACGTCGACGGCGACGGCGCGGCCGACTTCGTCAACCCGACCGGCGCGGCCCCGCGCGGCCACGACGACTTCGGCGACGGCGAGTTCGGCGCCCGCCGGGACGGCGGCTCGCGCAGCCACGAGGGCGTCGACTACACTGCCATCGCCGGCCAGAAAGTAGCGGCTCCGATCTCGGGCTATGTCACCAAGATCGGCTATGCCTATTCGGGTTCGGCCGATCTGAAGTTCGTCGAGATCACCAATCCGGCCCTGGGCTACGTCGCCCGCGCCTTCTACATCTCGCCCGGCGTCGAGGTCGGCCAGACCGTGCGCCTGGGCCAAGCCATCGGCCGCGTCGAGAGTCTGCAGGGCCACTATCCCGGCATCATCGACCATGTGCATCTGGAAGTCATGGAACCCGGCGGCGACCGCGTGAATGCGGCGGAGCTGATTACCTCGAAGCTGGTGGCGAAGGCGTAGGGTCCGAGGCGGCGCCGCTCTTCGGATCATTCACTTGACCCGCCTTCTTGGGCCTCGCGTGGAGCGCCCGCGCAAAACGGGCTGCCGTGGGCGCGATCAAGGGGCGATAGACGAACCGCAGGAACCCGCCCGGCAAGCCCACGCCGCGTTCCTCATGATCCACTCGCGCGCGCGGGTGGATCATGAACCGCGGCCCCGGGGCACGATAGCTGCGGGGGTCGATGTCGAACTCGATAGCCGTCAGATGCTTGACGCTCTTATAGCCGTAGTGCGCCGGCGCCACGAGGCGCAGCGGCGCGCCGTGCGCCAAGGGAAGCTGCTCGCCATCCAGCCGATCGGCGAGCAGTACATCCTCGCGCAGAAGATCGGATAGCGGCAGAGCTGCGTGGTATCCGTCGCCGCCTCGGAGTACGACGAGCCTTGTCGGGTCAAAGACCGTGATGCCAAGGGCGGAACAAAAGTCCGCGAATCCTACCCCGTCCCAGCGATGCCCGAGGCTGCTCCAGGTCGTAACGCAGTGAAAGTCGCTGACCTGGCTCCGTCGTGGCAGCTTCGCCCAGCACTCCGAGTCCAGTTCGGTCAGCGTTCGTCCATCCTGGCGCACGACGAGGCGCACATGGTCCGGATCTGAAGGGAAGCGGGCCGCATAGCGGCTCGACCCGAACCGTGGAAAACCGGTCAGGGCGTGCTGCCCCGGTGGCAGGCCTCGAATTTCTTCCCGCGCCATAACGACCCCCAAATTCTCGATGTTAGCGTGCTACTTGTTTTAGATAGTGGAGTCTATTATCAAGAATGGATGCCACGTCCCGCCAAGTTCACCTCGCGAGAAATCCTTGACGCCGCCGCAAGGATTGTCGCTGTCGGAGGGCCGCCGGCCGCCACCATGGGTGCTATCGCCCACGCACTGAAAGCCCCGTCCGGATCTATTTACCATCGGTTCGCCTCGCGCGATGAACTCCTCGGCCGCCTATGGCTGGACAAGATCGCGGCCTTTCAAACCGGCGCGCTCGCGGCCCTCGCTCACGAGGCGCCCCAGGAAGCGGCGATCGGGGCGGCGCACTTCGTCCTGAACTGGGTGCGCTTGGATCCGGAGGCGGCGCGCATCGTGATTACGCACCGGCGTGCGGAGTTTGAAGGCGCCGGATGGCCGCAGGACATGGCTGCGGAAGCCCGACGGCTAGGCACAGCGTTGGAAGAGGGTCTCGACGCCATCACCTATCGACTGTTCGGCGCCATTACGCCGGACCTCCGCCAAGCAGCCCGCTTTTCGATTGTCGATATCCCGTATGCCGCGGTCCGTCCGCACATTGCCAGAGGAGAGCCGCCGCCGTTGTCCCTGGACCCTCTCGTCCGCGCCGCGGTGATAGCGAGCTTGGACGCCGCGCGACGGCGCTGAACTGTGGATAACCTACGCCCGTCCACGATCGTTGCGCAGGCAAGCGGACCCCCTCGATGTCCACCAGGTCCGCAACCCACCCTTTGCCGAATACCGAAGGTTGGCTCTGAGCAATCCCGTCATCCCGCGACTTGTTCGCGGTGTGACGGCTTGGTGAAAGCGGGCGGCGGTTAACCCACCTACCCATACACCCCCGTCCAACCCCTCCGCCGCGCCAGGATCATCGCCCCGACGACGAAGGCGCCGAACAGGCCGCCCTCCAGGCTGCTGGTGACGATCTGGCTGAGCGGGCCAAGGCCGTTTTCGCCAAACAGGGCGCCGATCTGATCCAGGCGCAGGCGCGAGCCGGGGAACTGGCGGATCAGCAAATCCAGACTCCCGCCCATCAGTCGCCCGCCCAACTGGGGGATCAGCGCGCAGGCCCCGGCCCCGGCCAGGCCCGCGGCAGCCATGGCGCGTCGCAGCGAGACGGGGCTTGGTCCTCGGCTGCCCAGCCAGGCGCCCAGCCCGATCGCGCCGCCCAGCAGCGCGCCCTCGAAAGCCCCTGTGATGTCGCCCGGCGTGCGGCCAAACAGCAGGTCGAAGGCGTCCAGGCCAAACAGCTTGACCACCGCGCCCACGATCAGTCCGCCGGCCCCGCCGCCCAGTATGCTCCACGGACCCAGCCGACCACCGGCCTGGCTGGTCGCCGCTATGCCAAAGCCCACGCCCGCGCCCCCCAGCAGGCCGACGAACAGGGTCAGGCACACCAGGACCAACAGCACGGAAAGGCCGCTGACCCCGCCGTGGGGCGACTGCGCGGCGCTCGCCAGACCATAGGCCAGGCCGCCCAGCGCCCCTGCCGCCCCGCCGCCGATCATCCCGGCCGCGCCGAGCCGCAGGAGCCGCCGGTCGGGCAGGGAGGGCGGGACGTTGAGGGGAGCCGTCGCTGCGGCCGGGGTCCTGGGCGCATGCTCCACCCACTTCACCGGTGCGACGAAACGGTAGCCGTGCCTGGGCGCGGTGGCGATGAAGCGCGGGCTGGCGGCGTCGTCGCCCAACTGCTTGCGCAGGGTCCGGATGCACTGGGTGAGGGCCTCGTCAGTGACGGACGCGCCACGCCAGACCTCGTCCGGAAAGCGGTCCTTCGAGACCAGCTGCCCGTGCTCGCGCACCAGCAGGATCAGGGCGTCGAGATAGCGCGGGTTCAGCGCGACGGGCGTCTCGTCCCGCCGCAGCTGGCGGTCATGGGGATCGAGGATAAAGCGCTCGAAGCGAAAACTGCCGGGGACCAATGTCTGCAAAACCTTCAGGAAACGCTCTCGAGCCAGATCGAAGCCTCACCCAGGCTGGGGACCAAGGCAATCGGCAATGGCGGGGTTACAGCGCCTTCTTCAGCACCAGGAACTTCAGGCCCTCGACCTTGGGCTCGCCAAAGCGCGCATCGCCATAGGGGAAGGGTTCGCGATCGCCGGTCGGCTGATAGCCCCGACGGCCATACCAGGCGATCAGGGTGTCGCGGCCTTCGATGACGGTCATCTTGCCGGTCTTGCCGCCATGGGTGCGGGCGTGATTTTCAGCCGCCTCGATCAGCTGGCGGCCAAGGCCCTCGTCCTGGCGCTCGGGATCGACCGTGACCATGCCGATCATCCAGACATCGCCCGGCAGGGGCTCGACCCAGATACAGGCGAGGGGCGCGGCCGAGGCGGTCTCGCGCAGGGTCAGGATGGTGGAGCCCGGCTTGGTCGCCAGATCGGCGCGCAGGGTTTCCAGGTCGGTGCGCTGGCCGCCCAGCAGGTGGGTCTCGCTGGTCCAGCCCTTCTCGGCGCTCGAGCCGCGATAGGCCAAGTTGACAAGATCGGCGATGGCGGGAAGGTCGTGGTCCTGGGCGGCGACGAGCAGCATGCGGGGCTCCGGCAAACGGGCCGGCACGCTAGCCTTCCGGCGGCGCTTGTCCAGACCGGCGCACCTTGCCCCAGGCCTGGCCGGCGACGCGGCGCGCCACACCGGTTTCGCGCTTGATCATCTCCCAGGGATGGAAGGCCAGGCCCACCGTGTCGGCCATGGCCGCGCCGCGCTCGCCCATCGGCCGCTCGGGCCCGGTGGTGGAGTCGATGGCAGTCTGATGCTCGATCTCGGCGTTCAACTCGGCCCCCACCAGCACGGCCATGATCGAGAACCAAACCCAGACCATGAAGGCGATCACTGCCCCCAGCGTGCCGTAGGTGGCGTCGAAGTGAGCCACCTGGCTCACATAGACCGAGAAGCCCAGCGACCCCACCAACCAGCCGCCGGACGCCAGCAGCGACCCGATCACCACCCAGCGCCAGCGGGCCCGGGCGCGGCAGGGGGCGAAGCGATAGAGGATGGCGAAGGCGCCGGCCGTCATCAGCCAGACCAGCATCCAGCGGATGGGAGCCCAGATCTCCATCAGGGCAGACAGGTGCGCTCGCTCCAGCAGGACCGGCGTGGCGATGAGAATGACGGCGGCGAGGGCCGCATACAGAACGGCGCAGAAGGTGAAGACATAGGTCAGCGCCGTGCGGGCGACGACGTTGCGCTTCTCCTCCTCGTCATAGGCGATGTTCAACCCGTCGAAGAGCACCCTCATGCTGGCGCTGGCGCTCCACACCGACAGCAGCAGGCTGACGGCGAAGGCCACGCCCAGCTTGGCCTGCTCCTGGCTGGCCAGCCGCAGCATCTGCTCGCCGACGATCTGGATGACGCTGGCGGGAAAGATCCCCGACATCTCGCTCAGCTGTTTCTGGACGGCCGCGACATCGGCGAACAGGCCATACAGCGAGACGAAGGCGCCGATGGCCGGGAACAGGGCCAACAGGGTGTAGAAGGTGACACCCCCGGCCACGGCGGGCAGGCGGTCGACCGTGATCTCGCGCCAGGTGCGCCACAGGATGTCGCGCCAGCCCAGCAGGGGGATGTGGCGTGGATGCTTGGCGGCCCGGCCGCGCATGGGCTCGACCGCATCGAAATCGTCTGGCGGCAGGACGCGGTCTTCCGACAGCCCGGGCGGCGGCGCGCGGACGACAGGCTTGGCAAAGGCGAATGGCGCCAGCGCCAGCAGCACGATCCACGGCGTCAGGCCGTAGGGGCGCGAGGCCAGCCAAGCGCGCAGGGGTTTTTTAGGCTCTGGCTTGTCGGTCATGCAGTCTCCCGCCGAAGGAAAGCGTGAGCACAGGGGACGTTCCCCAACGCTCTTCTGGGCGACACTCTTGCGCCCGCCCGAGTCGTCGCCGACCTTGGCCTATGGAAGCCCGCATCGCCGCCATCTATCGCCACCCCGTCAAGGGATTCACGCCCGAACGCTTGTCAGGGGCCGATCTTGTCGCCGGAGCGTGCTTTCCGTGCGACCGGCTTTATGCGGTTGAGAACGGCCCCAGCGGCTTCGATCCGGCGGCGCCGGCCCATATCTCGAAGATGAAGTTCACGGTCCTGGCCAAGTTCCCGGCCGTGGCCAGGGCCCGCACGGCCTATGACGAGGCGAGCAGCCTGCTGACGGCCAGCGCCGAGGGCCAGCCGGATTTCGCCGGCGACCTGCGCACCGGTGCGGGCCGGGCAGGGCTGGAAGCCTGGCTGAGTGGCCTGCTGGGCGAGGAACTGTCGGGTCCGCTGCGCGTGATCGAGGGGCCGGGAGCCTATCGCTTCATGGACAGCCGCTCGGGCTACGTCTCCATCGTTAACCTGGCCAGCGTGCGTGATCTGGAGGCGCGGTTGGGGCGTCCGCTCGATCCCTTACGTTTCCGCGCCAACCTCTATGTCGAGGGCTGGCCCGCCTGGGTCGAAAACGACTGGACGGGCCGGACGCTGAAGCTCGGCGAGGCGACGACCGAGGTGCTGAAACCCATTGTGCGTTGCGCGGCGATCCACGTCGATCCGGTCACGGCCGAGCGGGATATCGAACTGGTGAAGGCGCTGTTCGACAACTACGGCCACATGTTCTGCGGGATCTATCTGAACGTGACGCAAGGCGGGCGGGTGGCGGAGGGGGACGAGGCGGCGTTGGAGCTGATCAGTTCAGATGATTGGCGGCGTCCATAGCTTGATGCAGAACGCGAATGATCCAGACTTTGCCGCCGACCAATCGATAGAAAATCGCGTGAGATCCGACGACCATCTTTCGATAGTCGGCGTCCAGATGATCGGTGAAGGATCCCAGATCACGGTCCCGCGCGACTGCCTCAATCGCCGCCCTGATCTCATCAAGGTAATTGTTGGCTTTGCGCCGTCCCCACTTTTCCGCAGTAAAGACCCAGATCTGTCGCAAATCCAGGCGGGCCAGGGACGAAAGGTCGAAACCGATCACGGCAGGTGATCGTGTTCGGCGTTGAGTTCAGCCAGGAAGGTGTCGAAATCGAAATCTTCGATGAACCCGCTCTGTTCTCCTTCATCCAGCGCTGCCCGCAAGGCGGCCAGTCTGGTTGCCCTGTCTTCCAGCAGCCTTAGGCCCGCACGCACGACTTCACTGGCTGAGCCATAGCGGCCTTCGGCGACTTGGCCTTCGATAAAGCCTTGGAAGTGATCGCCCAGACTGACAGACGTATTCTTGCTCATCGTCGGCTCCCTGCTGCGACCGCAGTACCAAAAACTGGTATCATACTCAATCTCGCGCTCGCCGCGCCAAAGCGCTATGTGACCGCCCATGACCCTGACCCTCGTCAAAGCCTGGACCGCCGCCAAGGAGCGTCTGAAGGACGCCGGCATCGATCAGCCCGCCATCGACGCGCGTCTGATGCTGGAGGTGGCCGCCGACGTCACCCGCACCGATATCGTCAACGATCCCTACCGCATGCTGACCGCTGAGCAGTGGGCGACGCTGGACGACTATCTGAACCGCCGCGCGCGTCGCGAGCCGGTCAGCCACATCATCGGTCGCAAGGGCTTCTGGAAGATCCTGCTGCAGGTGAACAAGAACGTCCTGACCCCGCGCCCCGAGACAGAGGTCATCGTCGACGAAGTGCTCAAGGCCTTCCCCGAAAACATGAGCTTCAGCATGCTTGACCTGGGCGTCGGCTCGGGCACGATCCTGCTGGCGGTTCTGGCCGAGCGGCCAGCCGCCAAGGGGCTGGGCGTCGATGTCTCGGAAGAGGCCCTGGCCGTGGCCCGCGACAACGCCGCCAGCCTGGATCTCGACAACCGCGTCGCCCTGTTGCGCGGCGACTGGACGACGGGCCTGGGCGACGAAGGCTTCGATCTGGTGGTCTCCAACCCGCCCTATATCGCCAGCCACGTGATCGAGACCCTGGAGCCGGAGGTCCGCGACCACGAACCGCGTGTGGCGCTCGACGGCGGCCCCGATGGTCTGGACGCCTATCGCCAGCTGGCGCCCGAGATCCTGCGGGTGCTCAAGCCGGGCGGCATGTTCGCCGTCGAGATCGGGTACGACCAGTCGGCCGATGTCGAGGCGCTGTTCCGGCAGGCCGGCGCGAGCAACGTCCAGACCATCAAGGATCTGTCGACCCACGACCGCGTCGTGACCGGGGTGAAAAATCCCTTGGAAACCCCCGCGTGAGAGGCTAGACGAAAGTGGTCTCCTTCCAAAATGCCGGGTGACGGGAAAAGCGGGCGTCGATGACGTTCGCAAAGCTCCTCCGGCAGGCGCGCACGGTCCTAAGCCGGTCGCCGCGCCAGAACCAGGACGGGGGCTCTACGGAAACCAGTGTCTCCAGAATTTCCAGGGGTTCGGCCCCGTCTAGAGACCAACAAGGCCGGATGCCTCAGCTCAGACTGACTTCCGGACAGGTTCAGAGAGAACATGAGAGATTTCAAGGGCATGAAGCGCCAGCGCGGCCGCAATAATCGCGGCGGCAGCAATACCGGCGGCAAGCCTCAGCAGCACAACGCCAACCGGGCCTTCGATTCGAACGGCCCCGAAGGCGTCAAGGTGCGCGGCGCGGCCCAGGGCGTTTACGAGAAGTACCAGCAGCTGGCCCGCGACGCGACGTCGTCCGGCGACCGGGTTCTGGCCGAGAACTACCTGCAGCACGCAGAGCACTATTTCCGCGTCCTGCGAGCCATCCAGCCGAATCGCCCCGTCAGCGACATCATCGGCAAGGACGCCTATTCGGCTTACGAGATCGACTTCGAGGCCGAGCCTGAAGAGGCTCCCGAAGTCGTCGAGATGCCCGCCGCCGAGAACAACGACGGCGGCGAGGGCGAAGGCCAGCAGGGCGAGCGTCCTCGCGACCGCTTCGAGGGCCGCCAGCGCGATGATCGTCCCCGCGATGACCGCCCCAGGGACGACCGTCCTCGCGAAGATCGCCCCCGTTTCGACAATCAAGGCCAGGGCCAGGGCCAGGGCCAGGGCCAGGGCCAGGGCCGCCGCGACCGTTGGCGCGACCGTGACGATCGCCCTCGGGAAGACCGTGCTCGCGACGACCGTCCCAGGGATGACCGGCCGCGCGATGATCGGCCTAGAGACGACCGCCCCCGTGATGATCGCCCCCGTGATGATCGCCCGAGGGACGACCGCCCTCGGGAAGACCGCTTCCGCGACGAGCGTCCCCGCGATGATCGTCCTCGTGACGACCGCCCCCGAGATGACCGGCCTCGAGATGACCGTCCGCGCGAAGAGCGCCCCGCCGTCGCCGCCGTCGCCGCCGTCGCCGAAACCGCCACCGAGGCGCCCATCGCCGAAGGCCGCCGCGAACGCGCGCCGCGTCGCGAACGTGCGCCCCGGGACCGTACTCAGGGCGACCGCGATCCGATGGCCGTGATCGAGCCGCAGGCCACGCCGTTGGTCAGCGAGCCGGTCGCCAGCAAGAGCTCGCCCATGCTGCGCGCCCAGGATGGCGACGTTAGCCACGCCCCGGCCTTCCTGGGTCGTTCGGTCGCCGCCGAAACGCCGGCTCCGGCCGCCGCGGAAGGCGAAGAAGCCAAGAAGCCCCGTCGTCGCCGCGCCCCGCGCAGCGTCGAAGGCGGCGAAGGCGCTCCGCCGGCTTCCGAAGACGCGTAGTCCGCGACTTCGATCGATCTTGAGAGGGAGCCGTGAAAGCGGCTCCTTTTTCTTTGGGCGAAGCCTAGAGCATTTTCCGATCAGTGTGAAACGGTTATCGGATCGAAAAATGCTCTAAACTTTTGATTTAGAGCCCTTTTCGCTCGACCCTGATGAAGCCATCAGGTCGGAAAGGGCTCTAAAGGCGGGCGTCCTCCCTGCGCAGGGTTCTAAGGCCGATGATCAGGGCGGCGACGATCAGGATCGCGGCGACCGCAAAGGCGCCGCGCATGCCGCTAGCCACGGCCTCGGGCCGGGCGGTCGCCATGTCGGGCGCGCCTGTGGCCAAGGCGAAAACTGCGCCCATGACCGACGCCCCGGTGATCAGTCCGACGTTGCGCGACAGGCTGAGCATACCCGACACCACGCCCCGTTCGTCCGGGCCGACATCGGTCATGGTGGCCGTGTTGTTGGCTGCCTGGAACGTTGCGTAGCCGGCGGTGACGAGCACGATCGGGGCGATGTAGCCGGCGACTCCGAGGCTCACAGGGGCGACGCACAGGGTCAGGCAGCCGGTTGTCATGCCCACCAGTCCGATCACGGTCATGCGCCGCGCGCCCATCCTGTCGACCAGACGGCCGGCCGGGGCGCCGATCAGGGCGGCGACCAGCGGTCCCGCCGACAGGGCCAGGCCGACCAGCGCTGTCTCAAGCCCCAGCGCCCGCGATAGATGGAAAGGTCCGATGACCAAGGTGGCCATCATCACCGTAGAGACCAGCGCGCTCATGGCCAGGCTGCCGCTCAGCGCCGGATCGCGAAACATCGTCAGACGCAACATGGGCGAGGGCGTGCGAGCCTCGAAGGCCAGGAACAGACCCAGCCCAAATACGGCGGCCAGCAGCAGGGCGATGTTGAGCGGGCCAAACCGGCCATGTCCGACCGTCATAGCCAGGGCGTAGGCTGTCAGGGTCAGGGCCAGAAGCAGGGCGCCGAAGGCGTCGAAACTCCCAGCGCCAGTCTTGGTCAGGGGGCGATCCCGCGGCAGGAAGCGCTGGGCCAGCAGGAAGTTCAGCACGCCCAACGGCACATTCACCAGGAAGATAGCCCGCCAGCCCAGTCCGGCCATCAGCACGCCGCCCAGGGACGGACCCAGGGTGGTGCCCAGCGCCGACATCGTACCCAGCAGGCCCATGGCGCCGCCGATCCTGGCCTTGGGGACCGTCTCGCCGACAAAGGCCACGGTGAGCGCCATCATGATCGCCGCGCCAATGCCCTGCACGCCCCGGGCGGCGACCAGCAGCCAGAGGCTGGGCGCGACGCCGCAGAGGAACGACGCCAACGTGAACAGACCAATGCCGCCCAGCAGCAACCGGCGACGGCCGATCAGATCGCCCAGCCGTCCGACGCTTACGATCAGGGCGGTGATCGCCAGCAGATAGGCCAAAACGACCCACTGCACGTCTTGAAAGGTGGCCGAGAACGCTTGGGTCAGGGTCGGCAGGCCCGCATGGGCGATGCTGGTGTCGAGCGAGGACATCAGCATCGACAGACAAAGGCCGGCCAGCGCCCATTGGGCTGACGGCGGCAAGGGCGCGGGGACCGCAGTGGGTTGGCTGCGCGCTTCGTCAAGGGGTTGCATAGGATCTCCGCTTTCTGGCGACGCCGGAACGGGGCTTTCCTATGCCAATGGATTATGTGTCGGAATGCGCACTGTTTGCACTCAATAGCTGCGTTTGACGCCATGCTTGCGCCAGGCCGTGCTAGGGTCGGTCATGTCGATGCCCGATCTCAACCTGCTGATAACCCTGGATGTGCTGCTGGCTGAGGGCAGCGTTGCGCGTGCGGCTAAGCGGTTGCGCCTCAGCCCCTCGGCGATGAGCCGGTCTCTGGCGCGCCTGCGCGAGACGACGGGCGATCCCTTGCTGGTCCGGGCTGGACGCGGTCTGGTTCCCACGCCCCGGGCGCTGGAATTGCGCGAGCCGGTCGCCCGGCTGGTGCAGGAGGCCAGAGGCGTGCTGCGCCCGGCCGAGGCTCTGGACCTTGCGCGCCTGGTCCGCACCTTCACCCTGCGCACCAGCGAAGGGTTCGCTGAGGCCTTTGGGCCAAGGCTCATCGCGCGGGTCGGCCAGGATGCGCCTGGGGTGCGACTGTGCTTCGTGCAGAAGCCCGACAAGGACAGCGCGTCCCTGCGCGACGGGACCGTCGACCTGGAAACCGGCGTCGTCGGCCAGGCGACAGGGCCGGAAGTGCGCGCTCAGGCCTTGTTTCGGGACCGCTTCATCGGCGTTGTGCGCGCGGGTCACCCGCTGAATCTGGGCCAAATCACGTCAGAGCGCTATGCGGCCGGCGACCATGTCGGCGTCTCGCGACGGGGCCTCGAGCGGGGACCGGTCGACGAGGCCTTGCAGCCTCTGGGGCTGGAGCGACGGATCGCGGTCATTGTCGGTGGGTTTTCCACCGCCCTGGCTTTGGCGCGGCAGTCCGACCTGATCGCCAGCGTTCCCGAACGCCACACCGCCTGTCTGCGAGCCGGCCTGTTCAGCTTTCCCCTGCCGTTCGCCGCGCCGGAGATCACGGTCGCCCTGCTGTGGCATCCGCGACTGGACGCCGACCCGGCTCATCGATGGCTACGCGGGTGTGTTCAGGACGCATGCGGATCGGTCCGCTGACGCCGCGCCGCGTCGCGCAGTTGCATGTGAGCGAGAGGGCGGGGATAAAGCTATGGAACTCCCGTCGAGGTGCGAACAAGATCATGGCCCTGCTTCCCCGCCTGCCCCTGTTGCTGCTGGCCGCGCTGAGCCTGTCGGCCTGCGCCTACAACGCCGATCTTGGCCGTCAGCAAATGCTGATCGTCAACGACTCCGGCCTAGCTGCTCAAGGCGAAAAGGCCTGGGCCCAGACGCTGCTGACCGGCCACATCTCCAGCGATCCGCGCCGCAATGCGCGGGTGCGGGCGGTGGGCGGGCGAGTGGTGGCCGCCGCCGGGCTCAACAACCGGCCGTGGGACTATGCCGTGCTGATCGACGAGGCGCCCAACGCCTTCGTGCTGCCCGGCGGTCATGTCGGGGTGACGGTCGGCCTGCTCGACATGGTCGATAATGACGACCAGCTGGCCGCCGTGATCGGCCACGAGGCCGGCCACGTCGTCGCCCAGCACGCCGCCGAGCGCTATTCCCAGACCATGACCTCCAAACTGCTGTTGGGCGTGGCCGGAGCGGCGGCCGGAGGCTCGACCGACCTGGGCAGGAGCCTTGGCTCCTACGGAGGCGACGCCACAAAGTATCTCTTCCTGCTGCCGTTCTCGCGCAAGCACGAGCTGGAGGCCGACCGGCTGGGCGTCGATTTCATGCAGCGCGCTGGCTACAAGCCGCGCGAGGCTGTCACCCTGTGGCGGAAGATGCAAGTTCAGGGCGGCGCCTCCGGCCAGCCGGAAATCGCTTCGACCCACCCTTCGGACGCCTCGCGCATCGCCGCGCTGGAGGCCTATATTTCCAGCAAGGGCTGGTGACACCTTGTGTGGCTAAAGAGCCACACCTACATCCCCGACGTGGAAGCGTCGTGCTTGATCAAGGCGATGCGTCCCGATGCGCCTAAGAAGGGGACATCATGAATATCGATCTCTATTCCGACCGCGCCAAGCACGCCGTGCAGTCCGGTCAAAGCCTGGCCCTCGCGAGGGGGCACCAGCAGTTCGCGCCCGAGCACCTTCTGAAGGTCCTGCTTGAGGAAAAGGACGGCCTGAGCCGCGCCCTGATCACCAGCGCCGGCGGCCGACCCGACGCGGTCGACGCCGCCACCGAGGCCCTGCTGGCCAAGACCGCCCGCGTCGACGGGGCCGGCGGCCAACTCTACATGAAGCCCGATACGGCCCGGGTGTTCGCCGAGGCCGAGAAGGGCGCCAAGGCGGCCGGCGACGCCTTCGTCACCACCGAGCGCCTGCTGATCGCCATCGCCAAGGAAGGCGGCGACACCGCCAAACTGCTGAAGGAGGCCGGCGCCACGCCCAAGGCTCTGGAAGACGCCGCCAACGCCATCCGCAAGGGCCGCACCGCCGACAGCGCCAATGCCGAGGAAGGCTATGAGGCTCTGAAACGCTACGCCCGCGACCTGACCGCCGCCGCCCGCGACGGCAAGCTGGATCCGGTGATCGGCCGCGACGAGGAAATCCGCCGCACGATCCAGGTGCTGAGCCGCCGCACCAAGAACAACCCCGTGCTGATCGGCGAGCCCGGCGTCGGCAAGACCGCCATCGTCGAAGGCCTGGCGCTGCGCATCATCAATGGCGACGTGCCCGAAAGCCTGAAGGACAAGAAGCTCTATTCGCTGGACATGGGCAGCCTGATCGCGGGCGCGAAATACCGCGGCGAGTTCGAGGAACGCCTGAAGGCGGTCCTGGGCGAGGTCACCGCCGCCGAGGGCTCGATCATCCTGTTCATCGACGAGATGCACACGCTGGTCGGGGCCGGCAAGGGCGAGGGGGCGATGGACGCCTCCAACCTGCTGAAGCCCGCTTTGGCGCGCGGCGAGCTGCACTGCGTGGGCGCGACCACGCTGGACGAGTATCGCAAGCACGTGGAAAAGGACGCCGCCCTGGCTCGCCGGTTTCAGCCCGTATTCGTCAGCGAGCCGACGGTGGAGGACACCGTCTCGATCTTGCGCGGCCTGAAGGAGAAGTACGAGGTTCACCACGGGGTGCGTATCTCGGACAGCGCCATCGTCGCCGCCGCCACGCTCAGCAACCGCTACATCGCCGACCGCTTCCTGCCCGACAAGGCCATCGACCTGATCGACGAGGCCTCCAGCCGCGTGCGCATGGCCATCGACTCCAAGCCGGAAGAACTCGACGAGATCGACCGCCGCCTGGTGCAGCTGAAGATCGAGCGCGAGGCGCTGTCCAAGGAAACCGACGCGGCCTCGCGCCAGCGCCTGGAAAAACTTGAAGATGAAATCGACGACCTGCAGGGCCAGTCCGATGCGATGACCGCTCGCTGGAAGGCCGAAAAGGACAAGGTCGGCGGCGCCGCGCAAGCGCGTGAAGCCCTCGACCGCCTGCGCGCCGACCTCGCCACCGCCCAGCGGGCCGGCGACTTCGCCCGCGCCGGCCAGATCCAGTACGGGGAGATTCCGGCTCTGGAAGCCCGTCTGGCGGCGGCCGAGTCCGTCGATGGCGCGGCCCAGAAGTCGCTGACCCCCGAGGTCGTCGACGCCGAGCAGATCGCCGCCGTGGTCAGCCGCTGGACCGGCGTGCCGGTTGAGAAGATGCTGGAAGGCGAGCGTGAAAAGCTGCTCCAGATGGAGCTGGCCCTGCGCGGCCGCGTAGTCGGCCAGGACGAGGCCCTGGAAGCCGTCTCCGACGCGGTCCGCCGCGCCCGGGCAGGATTGCAGGACCCGGCGCGCCCGATCGGCAGCTTCCTGTTCCTTGGTCCTACGGGCGTCGGCAAGACCGAGCTGACCAAGGCCCTGGCCGAGTTCATGTTCGCCGACGAGCACGCCATCACCCGGATGGACATGTCGGAATACATGGAAAAGCACTCGGTCAGCCGCCTGATCGGTGCTCCTCCCGGCTATGTCGGCTACGATGAGGGCGGCGCCCTGACCGAGGCTGTGCGGCGCAGGCCCTATCAGGTGGTGCTGTTCGACGAGGTCGAGAAGGCTCACCCGGATGTCTTCAACGTGCTGCTGCAAGTGCTGGACGACGGTCGCCTGACCGATGGTCAGGGCCGCACGGTCGACTTCCGCAACACGCTGATCATCATGACCAGCAACCTGGGGTCAGAATTCCTAGCCAATCAGGAAGACGGGGAAGACGTCGACGCCGTGCGCCCCCAGGTGATGAACGTTGTGCGAGGCCACTTCCGGCCTGAGTTCCTCAACCGGATCGACGAGATCATCCTGTTCAAGCGCCTGGGCCGCGCCAACATGGCCGACATTGTCCGCATCCAGCTGCAACGCGTCGAGAAGCTGCTGGCCGACCGCCGCATGACCCTGGCCATCGACGCCGAGGCCCTGCTGTGGCTGGGCGAAAAGGGCTATGACCCGGTCTATGGCGCGCGCCCGCTGAAGCGCGTGATCCAGAAGGAACTGGTCGATCCCATCGCGCGGCGGCTGCTGGCCGGAGAGCTGGAGGACGGCGGGGTTATCGCTGTCGGCGTTCAGGATGGGGCGCTGGCGGTGGGCAAGGCCGTGCTGCAGTAAGCCGCTGCAGACTGTGTTTTCTTCCCTCGCATAGCGCGGGGAAAGAGACCGCCGATCGGCGCGCCGACGTAGTCGGAACCAGCGCTCCTTCACGCCGTTCCCATACCCATCGAGGGGCCTCTCTCCGGAGCGCCCAAGTGGACCTGCCCAAGAATAGAATTGCCCTCGCCGCCGGCCTCGTCGCGCTTGGGGTCCTGACGGCCGCCCTGGTCGTTTGGCCCGCGCTCGTCCGACCGGAGCCACCACTGGAAAAGGTCGGTGACGACGGCCTGAGCATCCGCGTTGTCGAGCCGCCCAGGGCGGCGATCACGGCGTCCGGTCTTCTGGATGTCGGCCTGTCCGACGTCGCGCAGGCCATGGCCGAGGGCCGTGAGGCGCTCTTCGTTCGCATACCCCCCGCGCCCGCGCCTGCGCCGGCTTCCCGGCCTCGCGCCGCACCCGTTCAGGACGCCCAGGCCGACGAGGCGGAGGACATCCCGCCGCCGCCGGAACTGGTTGATGATCGACGGGAACGCGAAGCCCGGCGGCGCGACCGGTTCGAGCAGGCTCAGCTCCGGCGTCAGGAGGAAGAGGCGCTGGCGCGGGAAGCGCGCGACGAACGTGCGGCCTGGGAACGGGAGGCGAGTGATCGTCGACGTTGGGAAGATGCGCGCGAACGTGATCGCTACGAAAGCCGTGATCCGCCCCCACCGGAAGAGGATTCTGAGCTGCCACCCGAGCGCTGGTGAAGCGCGCTCCTGTACTGGACTCAGTGGTCTGGCCTGCCTCGATGGGCGGGTCCGGCCTCGCTGGAGCCTGTGAATAACTGCGCGCAACAGGCCGTGCACCCGGACTCTTACGCAAATAAATCCGGGAACCAAGCGACGGCTTCCGCGCTTGCGCGGGGTATAGAAGTCCTTGAATTCTATGCTGAAGCTTGGCGCCAAAGCGGCCCAGAAGAGGCCCATTTTTGGCCCAAATGTGCTGGCGGTTTGATCGCCTGGCGCATCTCGACGCGCCACCGGATCAACGACGAGACCCCGAACAATGATGCAATCCCTCAAGATGCCAGCCCTCAGGAAGATTGCGGCCTGCGCGATGGTCATAGGCGGCCTGGCCCTCAGCGGCTGCGCCACCAAGGACTATGTGAAGACCAAGGTCGGCGGCGTGCAGAGCCAGGTCAGCCAGCAGGGCGCCCAGATCGGTGAACTGGACAAGACATCCCGCGAGGCCCTCGACCGCGCCACGGCCGCTGGCAAGCTGGCCGAAGGCAAGTTCATGTACTCGATGGTGCTGAGCGACGATTCCGTGAAGTTCCCGGTCGACGCCGCCAATCTCTCGCCGGAAGCCGAGCAGCGGCTGACCGAGTTCTCCGAGAAGCTCAAGGGCGAGAACAAGAACGTCTATCTCGAGATCCAGGGCCATACCGACAATGTCGGCGACCCCGCCTATAACGACAGCCTGGGCGCCAAGCGCGCGGAGGCCGTGCGCAAGTTCCTCAGCACGCACGGCATCGCGCTGAACCGCATGGCCACCATCTCGTATGGCGAGGAAGCCCCGGTGGTCGCCAACGACACCCGCGAGAACCGCGCCCAGAACCGCCGCGTTGTGGTGATGGTGCTGTCCTAGCAAGCCCTTGTGCCGGCGCGGATCGCTCCGCGCCGGCTAACCGCTTGCGGGGAACGTCTCCGGACGGCAACGTCGCGCTCTGCGTTTCCCGGAGTCGCCATGCGCCTGCCTCTCGTCCTCGCCGCCAGTTTGCTCCTGGCCACGCCGACCTTCGCCGCCGAGGTCCCTGCGCCCTCCAGCGACCAGCCCCTTCTGCGGGCCGTCGCCGCTGAGGTCGACGCCAAGGCGCTGGAGAGCACGATCCGCTCGTTGGTCGGCTTCGGCACCCGCCACACCCTGTCGGACACCAAGTCGAATACACGCGGCATCGGGGCCGCCCGTCGCTGGGTGAAGACGCAGTTCGAGGCGATCAGCAAGGACTGCGGCGGTTGCCTGACCGTGGAAACGCCGTCGGAAGTGGTCACTGGCCGCCGCGTGCCGACCCCGACCGAGGTGATGAACGTCTTGGCCATCCAGAAGGGGACCACCGATCCAGACCGGGTGATCATCATCGCCGGCCACCTCGACAGCCGGGTGAGTGACGTCATGGACTTCACCAGCGACGCCCCCGGAGCCAATGACGACGCCTCGGGCGTGGCGGCGGTGATCGAGGCGGCCAGGGTGCTATCCAAGCATAGGTTCGCCGCCACCCTGGTGTTCGCGGCCCTGTCGGGCGAGGAGCAAGGGCTCTATGGCGGCAAGGTCTTGGCAAGCTACGCGCGGGCCAATGGCTGGAAGGTCGAGGCCGACCTCAACAACGACATCATCGGCAACAGCCGGGGCCAGAGCGGAGTGATGAATAACACCCAGGTGCGGGTGTTTTCCGAAGGCACCAAGGCGGTCGAGACGCCCGAACAGGCCAATAGCCGGCGATACAACGGCGGCGAGGTCGACAGCCCCTCGCGCAACCTGGGCCGCTATCTGGACGGTCTGGCCGAGCGTTATCTGGCCAATTTCGACGTGGTGATGGTCTATCGCACCGACCGTTACGGCCGGGGCGGGGATCAGGTGCCGCTGCTGGAAGCCGGCTATCCGGCCGTGCGGGTGACCGAGGCCGCCGAGAACTACGACCGCCAGCATCAGGACCTGCGCACCGAAAAGGGCCGGGTCTATGGCGACACCATCGAAGGCGTCGACTTCGCCTATCTGGCCCAGGTGACACGGCTCAACACCGTGGCCATGGCCTCACTGGCCTCGGCGCCCGCCCCGCCTTCGGGCGTCAGGATCGAGGGCGCGGTCAGCCCCGACACCAAGGTCTCTTGGGTGGCGACACCGGGTGCGGCGGGTCATCGCGTCTGGTGGCGCGGCACCACCGATCCGACCTGGCGCTATAGCCGCTGGGCGCCGGCCGGGACCTCGGCCGTCCTCAAGGACGTGGTGATCGACGACTGGTTCTTCGGTGTCTCGTCGGTGAGCAAGGACGGCTGGGAGAGCCCTGTCGTGTTTCCGGGCGCGGCCGGATCGTTTGAGAGTCCACCGCCGGTCGCGGCGGCGCCCAAGCCCTAGAGCCCTTTCCGACCTGATGGCTTCATCGGGGTTGGGCGAAAAGAGCTCTAAATCAGAGGTTTAGAGCATTTTTCGATCCGATAACCGTTTCACACTTATCGGAAAATGCTCTAGACGATCAGGTCCGGGTCATTCCGCTTCAACCAGGCGGCGGCGTAAGAGCATAGGGGGGTGATGCGCATACCCTCGGACCGCGCCGTCTGGGCGATCTGCTGCATAAGCCGTCCCGCGGCGCCCGTCCCGCGCAGGGCCGGGTCGGCCTCGACATGGGGGATCACCAGACGCTGGCCGCTGCGCTGATAGTCGGCCACGGCCAGCAGGCCATCGACCTCCAGCTCATAGCGGCTGAGTTCGGGGTTGTGTCGGAAGGTGTCGCTCATGAAAGTCCCAACGCGGGAAAGGGCAGGCCGTTGCCCTAAAATCCTCCCCCTGAAGGGGGAGGCGGCCGAAGGCCGGTGGGGGGAGACTGCAATGATTTAGCCGTCACTTCCCCCTCCGTCGGCTTTGCAGACACCTCCCCCGGTAGGGGGAGGATTTTAGACCAGCTCCACCGCCATCGCCGTGGCCTCGCCGCCGCCGATGCACAAGGACGCCATGCCCTTCTTGCCGCCGCTGGCCTGCAGGGCCGAGATCAGGGTGCACAGGATGCGCGCGCCAGACGCGCCGATCGGATGGCCCAGGGCGCAGGCGCCGCCGTTGACGTTCAGCCTGTCGGGCGAGAAACCCAGTTCCTGCTGGGCGATCATGGCCACGACGGCAAAGGCCTCATTGACCTCCCAGAGATCGACGTCGGAAACCTCCCAGCCGGCTTTCTTGAGGGCCTTCTTCATGGCCGGCACCGGGGCGGTGGTGAACAGGCCGGGCTCATGGGCGTGGGCGGCGTGGCTGACCACGCGGGCGACGATGGGCAGGCCCAGGCGTCTGGCGACGCTTTCGCGCGTCATCACCAGGGCGGCGGCGCCGTCGCTGATCGAGCTGGAATTGGCCGCCGTGATGCCGCCGTCGCGGCTGAAGGCTGGGCGAAGGGTCGGGATCTTGGCCGGATCGGCCTTCAGCGGTTGCTCGTCCTGGGAGACGACCTGCGTCCCGGCGCGGGTCGTGACGGTCACTGGGGTGATCTCGGCCTCGAAGGCGCCGCTCTGGATGGCGGCCTTGGCTTTCATCAAGCCCTTGGTCGCGTAGTCGTCCATGGCCTCGCGGCTGAACTGATAGGTGGCCGCCGAATCCTCGGCAAAGGCGCCCATAAGCTTGCCGGGGGTATAGGCGTCCTCCAGGCCATCCAGGTACATCGAGTCCCACATCTGATCGTGGCCGATGCGGGCCCCGCTGCGGTGCTTGCTCATCAGGTAGGGCGCGCCGGTCATGCTCTCCATGCCGCCGGCCACGATCAGGTCGACGCTGCCGGCCGCCAGAGCGTCATGGGCCATGATCGCCGCCTGCATGCCGCTGCCGCACATCTTGTTGACCGTGGTGGCCTCGACCGACATCGGCAGGCCCGCGCCCACCGCCGCCTGGCGCGCAGGGGCCTGGCCAAGGCCGGCGGGCAGCACGCAGCCCATGATGATCTGCTCGACCAGATCGCCCGAAACCCCGGCCCGTTCGATGGCGGCCTTCACCGCCGCCGCGCCCAGTTCGGTCGCCTTGACCCCACCCAGCGCGCCCTGGAAGCCCCCCATCGGAGTGCGGGCGAACGAAACGATGACGACGGGATCAGCGGACATGGGGGCTCCGGACTTAAGGAATTCAGGGCGGAATAGGCTCCGCTACCGCCGCGCCGCGCAAGGGGTTTGCGGAAAGGGGAGGCGACAGCGGCGATGCAGCGCCGACCTGCCGCCTCCCAAAGCGCAACCGAGAGAGTCAGTTGTGATTAAAAACTAACGCCGTTCATCCTGAAACGCAACGCTCTCTTGCTTTCCCCGGAGGAACGCCTCACCTTTGCGTCATGGGCCGCACCGCCGACTATACGAACGAACGCTGCAGCATTGCCGCCACCCTCGAGGTCGTGGGCGATCCGTGGACCTTGCTGATCCTCCGCGACGCCTTCGCCGGGGTGAAGCGCTTCGAGCAGTGGCAGGAGCGCCTGGGCGTCGCCCGCAACGTGCTGGCCTCGCGGCTCAAGACCCTGGTCGCGCATGGCGTGATGGAGGCTCAACGCTATTCGGAGCGTCCGCCACGCCAGGAATATGTGCTGACAGCCAAGGGGCTGGATCTCAGTCCAGTGCTGCTGACGATGGCCGAGTGGGGCGACCAGCACGTCTATGGCGTCGGCAAAGGTCCGGTGCATTTCGTGCACAAGACCTGCGGCTGCGACTTCCATCCCCGCCTGGCCTGCGAGGCCTGCAGTGAGGTAATCGATCGCCGCGATCTGAGCCGGGTGGTCCACGAAACCTCCCAGACCGTCGGCGAGGCCCTGGAAGCGGTGAAGATCGCCGCCGAGTAGATTAGAGGCGTGCAGGTCGATTTGCCGCACCCTGAGTTGAAATCAAGCTTACCGAATTTTTAGTGCTTGCCCCGCACCGTGAGCGGAAGCCCGGGGGCAGGCATAGATGGCGCTATTAAAGACCGTCGCGGGAATTTTCGCGATCCGCAAGGACCGTCCGGAACTACTGATCGCCCAGGCGACGGCTTTCTCGCGCCAAGTGCCGATGATGTACTTGGTGGTCCTGGTCAATGCGGTCGCGCTGGCCGTCACTCACTTCCATTCCGCGCCTCCGATCCTGACCATTGGTGGCCCAGTGGCGCTGATGCTGTCTTGCGGCTGGCGGGTGGCGGTCTGGCGGCGGTTGCGCAGGAAGAGCATGGACGCCGCGAGCGCGGCCAGGATGCTGGGCGAGAGCGTGACGTCGGCGGCCGTGCTGTCCATCGCCTTTGCCGGCTGGTCGCTGTCGCTTTACCCTTATGGCGACGCCTACCAGCAGAGCCATGTGGCCTTCTACATGGCCATTACCGTGATCGCCTGCATCTTCTGCCTGATGCACCTGCGGGCGGCGGCGCTGATCGTCACGGTCTGCGTGCTCGGCCCCATGACCCTGTTCTTCGGCCTGACCGGCAATCCGGTGTTCGAGGCCATCTCGATTAATGTGGTGGTGGTCGTCGCCGTGATGATCGTCATCCTGCTGATCCACTACAAGGAATTCGCCGACCTGGTGGAGTCGCGGGGCGCCCTGATCGAGAAGGCCGCCCAAGCCCAGCAGCTTTCCGACGAGAACGACCGCCTGGCCAATCTGGACAGCCTGACCGGTCTGCCCAATCGCCGCCGCTTCTTCACCGAACTGGAAGCTCACGTCACCCGCGCCCGGCGTCATGACCGCACCCTGGTGATCGGGCTCATCGACCTGGACGGCTTCAAGCCGATCAACGA
The DNA here is from genome assembly GCF_049895765.1 of Caulobacter sp. DWR1-3-2b1. Taxonomy (NCBI): domain Bacteria; kingdom Pseudomonadati; phylum Pseudomonadota; class Alphaproteobacteria; order Caulobacterales; family Caulobacteraceae; genus Caulobacter; species Caulobacter sp. DWR1-3-2b1. The sequence goes on along the minus strand of NZ_JAFCSZ010000004.1, from coordinate 136,269 downwards.
CGCCTTCGGCCACGCCACGGGCGATCGTCTGCTGACCGAGGTGGGCCGTCGCCTGCAGGCTTTCGGCTCGCCGCCGATTTTCGCGGCCCGGCTGGGCGGCGACGAATTTGGCCTGATCATCGACGCGCCCCTGACGCCGGCGGCGCTGCAGACCCTGGGTCGCGATCTGTGCGGGTTGCTGCGCACGCCCTATCGGCTGCCGGGGGTCACAGCCCAGATCGGCGGCTCAATCGGCTTCTGCCCGTTCCCGGCCGGCGGCCAGACCAGCGAGCAGTTGTTCGAGCGCGCCGACTACGCCCTCTATCATGCCAAGCAGAACCTGAAGGGTTCGGCCGTGGTGTTCGACGAGCGCCACGAGGCCGACATCCGCGAACTGGGCCGGGTCGAGCAGGCCCTGCGCCGCGCCGATCTGGACGCGGAGATGCACATCCATTTCCAGCCCATTATCGACACCGGGGTCAAGCGCACCGTCGCCTTCGAGGCCCTGGCGCGCTGGTCCAGTCCGGAGCTGGGCGAGGTGCCGCCCGGCGTGTTCATCAACGCCGCCGAACGCTCGGGCCAGATCGTCGAGATCACCCGCGTACTGGTCGCCAAGACCCTGCGCGCCGTCAGCGCATGGCCCATGGACATGCGGGTCTCGATCAACCTGTCGGCCCGCGACATCGCCTCGATGGAAACCGTCGGCCGCATCGTCGACATCGTGCTGGAAAGCCAGGTCGCGCCGCACCGCATCGATTTCGAGATCACCGAGACGGCCATCGTCTGCGACTTCGATCAGGCCCGCGCCGCCCTGATGACCTTCCACGCCCTGGGCGTGCACACCGCCCTGGACGATTTCGGCACCGGCCATTCCAGCCTCAGCCACGTGCGCCTGCTGCCGCTGGACAAGCTGAAGATCGACGCCAGCTTCATCTCCGACATCGAGCACCACGCGGCCAGCGAGGACATCGTCAAGACCGTGCTGCAGCTGTGCCGCAACCTGCGCATCGACTGCATCGTCGAGGGGGTCGAGACCCAGGAGCAGCTCGACAAGGTGGCCTCGCTGGGCGGGGTCGTCATGCAGGGCTATCACTTCGCCCGCCCGATGCCGGCCGCCAGTGTCGCGGGCTACCTCGCCGAAGAAGCCGCCATCGCCATCGCCCGCAACGGCGCCAAACAGACCGCCGCCCAGCGCGCGGCTCGCATCTGGTTCGACGAGGATGGGCTTCAGGGGCTGGGGTAGGGGCGAACGGCGACCCGCCTGCGCCTCAGCTGAAGATCAGCCAATCGCCGATCGAGGCTGAGGTCACGCCGACCAGGACCATCTGGTCGCCATTGCCCAGGTCGATCACCGCGCCGTCGGCAGTGTAGCTCAGAGCGTAGGCCTGGCCCTTGTCCAGTTGCACCCGATCACCCCCGGCGCTGGAGAAGTCGGTCACCCGGTCGATCCCCGCGCCGCTGAAGAAGTAGAACTTGTCGGCGCCCGCGCCGCCGGTGACGGTGTCGGCGCCGCGATCTCCGGCCATCCAGTCGTTGCCGGCCCCGCCATCGATCACGTCGTCGCCCTGACCGCCCCGCACCCAGTCCGCACCTTCTCCTCCGTTGCAGGTGTCATTGCCGAGATTGCCGTAGACGACGTCGAAGCCGGCGTCGCCGTACAGAAGGTCCTGGTCCTTGCCGCCGACCACCCAGTCGTCGCCCTCGCCGCCATGCGCGGTGTCGTCGCCCTGATTGCCGTTGATCTGGTCGAAGTCGGCGGCGCCCTCGATGATGTCGTCGCCTTCGCCGCCCCACAGGGTGTCCTGCCCGCCGTTGCCCAGCAGTCGGTTGGCCGCAGCGTTACCGATGACGAAGTCGTGGCCTTCGCCCGCGATAGCGTTCTCGATCGTTACGCCGTAGGCGATGCCGACATTGTTGCGCCACTCGTAGAAGGCTGCCCGTCCTGGGTCGTCGAAGAACTTGTGGATTTGTGCCTGGTCGGTCGGAAAGCGCTCCAGCCAGTAAACTCGCTGATCCTCCTTGGAGAAGTAGTCGATGCTGCTGTAGGCGCCAGGGCGCAGATCGATCTCGGATCCGCGCGTGTGACCTTTCAGGTCTATGGTGTCGACGCCGCCAGCGTCATAGATCGTGCGATAGTAGGCCTGGTCGGCGCTCCAAGTGTAGGCGTTGTCGCCCGCCGCCGTGTTCGGGTTGGCGCCGTAGAGCATCTGCAGCGCTAGCACGTCGTAGACCATCGGCTGCGTGATCAGGACACGCTGGGAGTCGTAGCTGACCTTGCCGGGAAAGTTCGCGTCCGCGGCGAACCGGGCGACGAATGTATCCAGGTTGCTCGAGGCCATGACCGTGAACAGGCGGCCCGTGGAGGTTTCGGGAATCGCGTCGGCGCCATCGTTCACATGCCGCAAGCCCAAGGCATGTCCCAGTTCGTGCAGCACGGTCTCGAAGTCGTACCCGTCGGCGGGACCCCAGGAAGACTCCTTGAACCTGCCGTTCAGCCAGATATCGCCGGACACGCCATTCGAGCTTCCATCTGTAAACGGCGGATAATAGGCCACTCCCCCATAGGGTTCGGTCTTGCTGAAGGCCACCCGGATGCCGCCCGTGTTGGAGGCGTCGTCCGTCTCGACGATCGGCTTGGCGATCAGGTCCGAAACGAGCTGAACAGCATGGCGGAAATTGGTCCCCTGGACTGCGTTGAGCGTCCCGTATTCCGCAAAGGACGGATAGCTTCCGGCCGGATATTCGGCCCACGTACTGTTAGGGCCAGGAATGCTGAAGGTGATCGTCGGCCCAGTCCAACGCGCATTGGGTTGGATGATGGCGGACAGGATCTCGCTTTGCGAAAGCGTAGGCAGCATCACAATCCCCGGTTAGTTTTCAAACATCTGCCAGTTCAGTCCGCGCCCCGTCAACCGGGGTTCCAACTCGGGCGACACCTTCGGCCGCCAAGGGGCCGGTCTTCATCACATGCCCTGTTTCCGAAAGAGCGGCGGACTGTTCGAGCGCGCCGGCCCGAGGTTAGAGCGCCAACTCCGCCCGCACAGTGCTTGCGATAAACCCGCCGCCCAGCACCCAATCCGGATCTGCCGGGTCGTAGAGCACGCAGGCCTGGCCCGGCGCGACGCCTTCCTCATGGGTGTCGAACACCACACGCAGGTCGCCGTCCACCATGGCCAGACGGCCCGGCACGGGTTCGCGGGTCGAGCGGACGCGGGCCAGCACGGGTTGACCGGCCTCGGCGGCGGTTTCCAGGCTGTCCTGGCCGCCCAGCCAGTTGCCTTCCTTAAGCACCAAGGACGCCGTAAGCAGCGCCTCGCGAGGGCCGACGATCACCTGGCGCTGGTCGGCGTCGATGCGGACCACGAACAGCGGATCGCCCACGGCGATGTTGAGGCCCCGGCGCTGGCCGATGGTGTAGCGGGTGACGCCCTCGTGCTTTCCCAACACCCGGCCGTCCATGTGCACGATGTCGCCCGGGATAGCGCCGTGCGGCCGGATGCGGTCGATCACCGTGGTGTACTTGCCCTCGGGGACGAAACAGATGTCCTGGCTGTCGGGCTTGTCGGCGATGGCCAGGCCCAGCTCGGTCGCGACGCGGCGCACCTCGCTCTTTGGCATGTCGCCCAGCGGGAAGCGCAGGAAGTCCAGCTGGTCGCGCGTGGTGGCGAACAGGAAATAGCTCTGGTCCTTAGACGGATCGCCGGCCCGGCGCAGCTGCGGCCGGTTGCCCGACCCCTCAAGAGAAGAAGGAGGGCTGCGCTGGACGTAGTGCCCCGTCGCCATCGCCTCGGCGCCCAGGTCGCGGGCCACATCCAGCAGGTCGCGGAACTTGACCGTCTGGTTGCAGCGCACGCACGGGATCGGCGTCTCGCCGCGCAGATAGGCGTCGGCGAACTCCTCGATCACCTGCTCCTTGAAGCGGCTTTCGTAGTCCAGGACATAGTGCGGGATGCCGATGCGCTCGGCGGCCATGCGGGCGTCCAGGATATCCTGGCCGGCGCAGCAGGCGCCCTTCTTGGCGATCGCCGCGCCGTGGTCATAGAGCTGCAGGGTGACGCCGACGACGTCATAGCCGGCGCGGGCCAGCAGGGCCGCAGTGACCGTGGAATCCACGCCGCCGGACATGGCCACGACGACGCGCGCGCCGGCGGGCAGACCCACGGCGTCGCGGGCCATCTCGACCGCGCGGTCGGCCAAGGCCCCGGGGGGGGCATGATGCAGAATATCGGCGTCCATCGCGGCCATATAGCGCCTCGGGGTCCGCATTGCGAGGTTTGGCCTATTTCAGGACGTTGAGCAGCGACGAGCTTTGCAGGCTGGCGAACACCTGAGCGGCGGCTTGGACCGCAAGCTGGGCGGCCTCCAGCTGCGTGACCGCCTCGGCCATGTCGACATCGACGATGCCGCCGACCATGCCGGTCAGGGTGTCGGCCTGGTCCTTCAGCTCGACCTGGGCCTTGTCGAAACGCTGTTGCACGAGGCCGTTCTTGCCCTGGGTGTTGATCGTGTCGGCATGGGCGTCCTTGAAGATCACCACCATCGACTGGAGGAAGTCGTTCTGGCCGCTGGTCATGGGGCTGCCGAACGGGCCATTGGCCTCGACATAGGCTTGGACCTGCTTGAATGCGTCGAAGGCTTTGGTGGCCAGAGCGTCGCCCAGCACCCCGGTCTGGACCGTGGTCTGTTCGTCGATGCGGTTGGCGGCGATATAGGTGTCGTTCTTGAAGAGGTCGGCGGTCGTTGCCGCAGCGGTCAGGTCGGCCAGGGTGCGGGCCGTGGTCGGCGCGGTGTCGGTCAGGGCGCCGGCGAACACATAGCGACCGTTGGACTTGGTGTTCACGCCCTGGCTGACCTTGCTGAACGCCGCTTCCAACTCCTGCATCAGCGTAGCGCCGCCGCCGGCCGCCATGGCGTTCTGGATCGCATCGCGCCCGTTCACCACGCCGTCGGCGACCTGCTCGATACCCGTGTCCTGCATGTCGAGCCGGTTGGAGACCAGCTTGGTCTGGTCGATCAGGCCGTCGATCTTGGCCTGGGCGCTGCGCATGGCGGTCAGCACCTCGGCGTTCTTGGAATAGCCCTTCAGGTCGTTGGCGACCTTCTGGCTGGCGACCTGTTCGCCCAGCACGTTCTGGCGCAGCTGGGCGCGCATCAGGTTGCTGGTCATGATGCTGTAGTTGGAGCCGGTGGAGACGCGGGTCATCGCTTTAGCCTCAGACGATATTGGTCAGGACGTCGAACATGTCCTTGGTGGCCTGGATCAGGCGGGCGGAGGCGTTGAACGCCTGCTGGTAGGTGGTCAAGTTGATCAGTTCTTCGTCGAGATTGACGCCCTCTTGCGCCTGGCGCTGGGTGTTGACCTCGATGGACACCGCTTCAGCGGCGTCCTTGCGGCTTTCGGCGGCGGCCGCCTTGCGGGCGATCGAACCGCCAAAGTCGGCGGCGTAGCGCAGCAGGCTGGTCTTGGCCGCCGAGGCGCCGCCCACGGCGGAGAAGTCGGCGGTGGTGTCGCCGGCCTTGGCCAGGGCCAGGGCGCCGCGACCATCGCCGATGGCCAGGGCGATGGCCCCGGGGGCGGCTGAAAGGTTCAGCTTGGCGAAGGGTAGGCGAGCCGGGGTCTGGCTCATAGTCGGATTGACGACGAAACGCTCGCCCCGCGTGCTGCGCTCGGCAGGGCCGACGCCGAACAGCTGGGTGATCGAGGGACCGCCCGTACCGCGCTCGGTGTTGTCCGAGGCCACCGAAAGGCCCACCGTCGAGCCGGGATAGGACGTGAAGTTCATCGCGCCCTTGGCGTCCAGTGCGAAGGTTCCATAAAGACCCACGCCGCCGTTGCGGGCGTTCAGCGAGTCCATCAGATCCTGCATCGTGGCGCCGGCCGGCACGGAGACGTTGACGTCCCGGATCCGGCCGCCTTCGGTGTCGGTCAGGCGCAGGGTGATGGCGTCGCCAGGCGTGAAGCCGTGGGGATCGGCGGCGGTCAGGCCCGTTTCGTAGGGCGAGAAACCCTTGGTCTGGACGATGTCGTTGAGGCCGAAGAAGTGGCTGAAACCCTTGCCGACCTTGCTGGATGGCGTGGTTGGATCGTCGGCGACCACCACCCCGTTGCCGGCGCTGGCGCTGAGACTCAAGGCGCCGTTGCCGAACGCGGCCGTGCCTTGGCCGCCCAGGGCGGAGTTCAGCTGGGCGATGAAGTCGGTGTTGGTGAAGCTGGGGCCGGCCGCGCCATTGACCGTCATCGTGCCCAGGTCGAAGTCGACCTCGACCCGACGCTGGATGACGCCGCTCGAGTCGGTGATGGCGATGGTCGTCTTGCCGGTAAAGCGGTCGATTGCCGTCGCCTCGTCCAGGCCAGTATTGCGGCCGGTCAGAACAGCGGGCGCCGGCACTGAAGACGCGGCGTTGGAAGCGCGGTTCAGTTCTTCCGACGAGCGAGTGACGAACTCGCCCAGCTGGTCGGACAGGTTAGGCAGTTCGGTGTTGCGCAGGTCCAGCAGGCCTTTGAGCTCGCCGCTGGAGATATTGAGCGCCACTGGCGTGTCGGAGCCATTGGCCTGGATGACCTGCAGGAAGCCGGTCGCTGTGCTGGACTTCTGGTACGAGACTACGGCTGCGCCGTCACCGGCCAGGCTGAGCCCCTCGGTCGAGCGCACGATGACGCCGCCGTTGGCGCGCTGGCTGACCTGGATGTTCATCAGGGTCGACAGCTCGTCGATCAGGCCGCTCTGAACGTTCTCCGAGCCCGTGCCATCGGAGCCGGACACCTTGGCCCGGGTGATGTCGGTATTGAGCGTGTTGATCTGCTGGAGCAGTTCGTTGACGCGTTCGACGTCGGAAACGATCCGGTTGTCGGCGTCCTTGCCCAAGTTGGAGAGCGCCGCGGTGATCCGGCTCGACTCGCCGAGGAAATCGTCGACGCGTGTCAGGGCCTGGGTGCGCGCCAAGCTCGAGGACGGGTCGTCCGAGGCCTTCGAGAAGGCCGAGAAGATATCGTCCAGCTTGCCAAAATAGCTGTTGTCGCCGCTGGGATCGCCAAACAGGTTCTGGGCCGTGTTCATGGCGTCGGCCAGGGCCGAGGCGCGGCCCGCGTCCGACACGGCGTTCAGGCTGGCCGATTGCAGGAAGCGGTCGGTCGCGCGCTTGATGGCGTCGATGCTGACGCCGACGCCCATGCCGTTGGCGATCAGGTTCGACTGCGCGATCGTCTTGCGGACGTAGCCCTTGGTATTGACGTTGGCGATGTTGTCCGAGACGACGCGCAGGCCCGTCTGGGCCGCCATCATCCCCGAACTCGCCGTGTTCATGATAGCGTTTAGAGACATGCGACTGCTCCCGTCAGCTCGGCAATCCGCGAACCACGCGACGCGCCCTTGCCCGGCGAAAACTGCCGGGCGGGGGAGGGATCAGTGCCCTCAATATATGCCAAGCCACTGAAATTCATGGCGTTTCATTCCAAGCGCCGGGTATTCGGCAAGGTGTGATGCGCAAGGAGGGCGCCAAGTCGGGGCGCGACCGGGCGACGCGGCAAGCCACGCCCCTGACAACGCCATTCGACTCGGCAAAAAGCGCCGCCGACCGACGATTTCAAGTCGTAAACAAGGCATTAAAATCAACAAATACAATGATATAGGCTCGTAATCGCGAGTTGGCCCGACGGTTGCTGAAGGAAGTTCCGACAAAGGCGTGTTCGTCATGGACCGCCGCACTCAACGGACCGAGCCCACGAATGACCGTGATCGCCGCCACCGCCGCCCCACCTTCCGTCAGCCCCTCGTCGGGCGCTGGTGGTCAAGGCGTGGATCAAGGCTTCGAAGCGCTGCTCGCCGTTGCAACGGGAAACGACAAGCCGGCGCCCGCCAGAACCGCCCCGACCAAGGGCGCCGACAAGCCGGCCAACAAGGTCGCTGACAAGTCCCCCGACAGATCCACAGACAAGGCCGATCTGGCCGACAAGACCGCTACGGCGTCCGCCAAGGCCGGCGAGGCTGACGCCGCTGCGGCCCTGGCTTCCGACGCCGCCCAGGACGCCGCATCGGACAGCGACGACGCCGCCGCCGCCCAAGCCGACGCCGCCGCATTGGCCGCCGCCAACCTAGTCGCGGCGATGATGCCGCAGACGGAAGAGACCTTCGCCGCCGGCGCCCTTCCAGAAGTCGACCTCACCGCCCCGACCCCGATCCTTTCCGGTGTCGTCGCGCCGCCGGCCGATGCAGGCGCCGTCGCCGCGCCGGTCGAGACCGCACTGGACGCGGCCTCCGCTGCTCTGGACGCCGCGTCGCTGATCGCGCCCGCCGTCGCTGACGACACCACCCCGGCGCCCGGCCTCGCCATGGCGCCTGCCCTGGCGGCCCCGGTCGCCGACGTGAAGGTGGCCGCGCCGGCCCCGGCCGCCACGGTCGAGATTCCCGAAGCCGCGCTGCTGGAAACGCCGATCACGGCGGAAGAGGCCGGCGTCGATGTCGCCGCCCTGGCCGCCCAGATCGCCGCGACATCGACCGCCGCCGCCAAGCCCGCGCCCAAGACCGCTCCGGTCGCCGCGACGCCCTCGACCGCCCAACCGATCGCCGCCGAGCCGGTCATTGTTGCCGCCGAGGTCGAAGCGCCGCCGCTCGTCGCCGCGCCCGTCGTTGAAACCGCTCCCGCGACCGCCGCGACCGTTCAGGTCGTCGCCCAGGCCGCGGCCGAGCCCGCCGTGAAGGTGGCGACAGCCGCTGTCGCCGCCAACGACGCCGAGCCCGCCGCTCCGACCGAGGTCGAAGCCGTCAAGATCGCAGGCGTCCCGACCGCTTCGCTCGCCGACCAGGCCGGCGCCGATCAGGGCCAGGCCGGCCAGCAGGGCCAAACCAGCCAAGGTGGGGGCGAAGCTACCGCCGAGGCTCTGATCGTCGCCGCCACGGATGGCGCCGCGGAGCCGGAAGCGCCGACGATCTCGCAGGCGACGTCCACGCCGGCCGCCGCCTCCGCCGAGGTCGCGGCGCCGCTGCGGGCCGAGGTGCGCGGTTCCCCGGAAACGGTGGCCCAGCTTTCGGCCGAGATCCTCAAGAAGCTCGACGCCCAAACCACCCGCTTCGATGTCGCCCTGACGCCGGACGGGCTGGGCAAGGTCGATATCCGCATCGAGATCGGCCGCCACGGCGCGCTGACCGCCTCAATGGCCTTTGACACCGCCCAGGCGGCGGCCGAACTGCGCGGCAAGTCGGCCGAACTGCGTCAGGCCTTGGCGCAGGCCGGCTTCACGGTCGCCGACAACGCCCTGCGCTTCGACGTGTCGAGCCAGGGCGGCCAGAACGGCCAGAACCCCTTCTTCCATTTCAACGACGGCCAAGACGGCCGCCGGGCCTGGTCGGGCAAGGCTTTCCAGTCCGCCCAGAACGACGACGCTCCCATCCTTTCCACTTCAGACCTGCTGCCCGGCCTGCGAATGGCCCCGGACAGCGGTCTGGACATCAGAATCTAGAGGCCCCGACATGAGCACTGCCGCAGTTTCGGGCTCCAACGCCACGCTCGACAAGATCAACAACTCGCGCAACACCCTGGCCAGCAGCAAGGAGACGTTCCTGAAGCTGCTGACCACCCAGATGAAGAACCAGGATCCGTTGTCGCCAATGGATTCCAACGCCTTCACGGGCCAGATCGTCCAGATGACCGGCGTCGAGCAGCAGCTGGTCACCAACGACCTGCTGGCCGCCCTGGTCGGCATGAACGACGGCGGCATGACCGAAGCCGTCAACATGATGGACAAGCTGGCCACGGTCGAAACCGACAAGGCTGTTCTCAAGAACGGCGAGGCCAGCTGGTCCTACGAACAGAGCCGCGCCGCCATGAGCGTAAAGATCGAGGTCCTCGACAAGTTCGGCAAGACCATCAAGACGATCCTGCCCCAGGACATGGCCAAAGGCGACCACACCATCGAGTGGAACGGCAAGAGCGAGGACGGAAACGTCCAGCCCGCCGGCGGCGCCTATACGTTGAGGATCACCGCCCTCGACAGCGAAGGCAGCAAGATCCCCGCGACGGCCAAAGGCCGTGTCGAGGGCATCGTCACCGCCATCACCAATGAGGACGGCCAGAATATGGTGACCATCGGGGGCACGAAGTACCCGATCGACTCCGTGATCGGCGTCACCAACGCTCCGGCTCCGGCTCCGGCTCCGGCTCCGACGGCCAGCACGACCACCACTCCCACGACGGCGGCCGCAGCCTAACCCGTCACCACCCGATGAACCGGGCGTCAGAATGACGCCGACGCGGCTCTCCTTCGGAAATGATTTTCCGGCGAGCCCAAACGCAAACCGCGCTGAACCCTACAGTCATTTGACATTCAACGCAGGAATTCCGTCATGAGCATCAACAGCGCCATGCTTTCGGGCGTCTCGGGCCTGATCGCCAACTCCTCCGCCCTGGCCGCGATCTCGGACAACATCGCCAACGTCAACACGGTTGGCTACAAGCGCTCGACCGCCAACTTCTCGACGCTAGTCACCTCGCAGAGCAAGAACGCGACCTATAGCGCGGGCGGCGTCAAAGCCCTGACCCACCAGTTCATAACGCAGCAGGGTCTTACCCAGTCATCGACGTCGAACCTCGACCTGTCGATTTCTGGCGCGGGCTTCTTCGTCGGCACCGAAAAGCCGGAAGGCCTGACCGCCACCGACACCCGCTCGTTCACCCGCGCCGGGTCGTTCCAGCTGGACAATCTGGGCTACCTGAAGAACGACGCCGGCCTCTATCTGCAGGGCTGGCTGGCCGATCCGGTGACCGGCGACATCACGCCCGACCCGTCAGACCTGACCCAGCTGGACTCGATCAATGTCGGCACCGTCGGCGGCACGGCCGAGAAGACCACCCGCGCGGCCGTCAACGCCAACCTGCGCTCGGAACAGCCGATTTCGCCCCAGTCCAAGGTCGTCCTGAACAAGCCGACCGTCGTTGACAGCGCCGCGGCGACCGCCAGCTACAGCGTCGCCTATGCTGCCACCGGCACCGACGGCACGTATGATGTCGAAATCCGCAAGGCTGGCGTGCTCGTCGCCTCCGGACAGAACGTCTATGACACCACCACCGGCGCCTTCATCAGCAGCAGCCTGCCCGGCACCATGCCAAACGTCCAAACCAGCGGCACGGGCGCGGCCACGCCGACCGTGACGCTCACTGCCTTCGGCATGAATAACGATACCGAAGTCATCGCCGGCAACATCTACGATGCCGGCAACAACTCCATGGCCGACTACGCTCTTGACCCACTCACGGGCGTCAAGCCGGACTTCGAGATCCAGATCCCGGTCTCGGACTCCAAGGGTGGTCAGCGCACGGTCACCCTGTCGCTGCTGAAGGGCAACGGTCCCAACGAATGGTTCGCTGAAATCCGCGCCAAGCCCGGCGATCTCGACAACTACCCCAACGGCCAGATCAGCTCCGGCAAGGTGACCTTCACCACCGATGGCAAGCTGTCCAGCGTCGGCAACCTGTTTGGTGGGACCAACCCGACCTCGATCGCTATCGGCGCGTCGGATCCGACCTATGTGTTCGTGCCGACCGTTCCTCCGACCCCCGAGCCGCCGCGCTGGGCCGACGGTCTGGGCATCGACTCCCAGAGCATCCAGATCGACCTGGCCAACGCGGCCGGCGGCCTGACGCAGTTCAACAGCCAGTCGGTCGTCCAGTCGGTCAACACCAACGGCACGGCCTTCGGCAACCTGACCAATATCGAAGTCGATGACGAGGGCTATGTCTCGGCCATCTTCGACAACGGCGTGACCCGCCGGATCGCCCAGGTGGCCGTGGCGACCTTCTCGAACGCAAACGGCCTGAAGGGCGTCAACGGCAACGCTTACCGCGTGACCAACGAGAGCGGCACCTACAGCCTAAAGACTCCAGGGCAGGGCGGCGCCGGTGTTATCGCGCCTTCGACCCTCGAAGCCTCGACCGTCGACCTGTCGACTGAGTTCACGGGCCTGATCACGACGCAGCGAGCCTATTCCGCCTCGGCCAAGATCATCACTACAGCTGACCAGATGCTTGAGGAACTCTTGAGCATTAAGCGATAGTTATAGGTATTAACCCGATTTAATAGCGGTGTTCCACATCGGCACACTAAAGACTACACGGATCAGTCGCGTGTTTAGGCCTTTCTTTACTATTGGAATTAAGCCGCTGTTATTGGCTGGCGCCTATGGTGGCCTTCAACAGTGATGGTTGTGGGAAAGGCGTAAAGCCATGTTGCAGCAGCAGCGCACGAACAGCCGGGGTGAGAAGTACGTTATCGGTCCGACCGGTGCGCCTCTAACTCTCTCCGACTTGCCGCCTCCGGAAACCCAGCGTTGGGTGATCCGGCGTAAAGCCGAAGTGGTCGCCGCCGTTCGCGGTGGTCTGCTCTCGCTCGACGAGGCTTGCGATCGATACAGGCTTACCAACGAGGAATTCCTCAATTGGCAGCAATCGATCGACAAGCATGGTCTGGCGGGTCTTCGGACCACGCGGCTCCAGCAATACCGCTAAGCAGCGGGCTTGAAAGATATGGGTTTTCGACCGTTCGCGGTTGAAAGGCCGCTCTGGAACGTTCAGCGGCCGCGCCCTTCCCGGGGCGCGGCCGCGACGTTTTGGCGCTTTCGTAAGCGTCTTGGCGGCCCAAATATAAACGCCTCGTTTACCTTGAACTGGGTAAATCCTGCCTAGCGTCGGAAGCCTCACCGCAACCGACGCTATTGTCCCCCGTCGGGGGGCTTTCTGGGGGATGGGCCTTAAGTGGATAGGTTTCTGAGCGCGATACAGAGGTTCGGCGTCGGCCGGCTCGCCGCCCTGATCGGCGTCGGCGCTGGCGTTGTCGCGATCCTTGTCGCTCTGATCATGTTCCTGGGCAAAGAGCCGACCGAGCTCCTGTATTCCAACCTCGACCTGAAGGAAGCTTCGGAAGTCACCCAGGCCCTGGATCAGGCCGGCGTGAAGTACGAGACCAAGGGCGACGGCTCGACCATCATGGTGGCCCGCGACAAGGTCGCCTCGGCCCGCCTGCTGGTCGCCGGCAAGGGCCTCGTGACCTCCGGCTCCATCGGCTACGAAATCTTCGACAGCAGCAACGCTCTTGGCCAGACCGACTTCGTCCAGCAGTTGAACCGCCAGCGCGCCCTGCAGGGCGAGCTGGAGCGGACCATCAAGGGCTGGCAGGGCGTCAACAGCGTCCGCGTTCACCTGGTTCTGCCCAAGCGCCAGATCTTCGAGGAAGACGCCGAGCAACCCTCGGCCGCCGTCACCATCGGCACGGGCGGTCGCGAACCGTCAGCCGAGATGGTCCGCGCCGTCCAGAACCTGGTGGGCGGCTCGGTCGCCGGCATGAAGCCGGAAAAGGTCAATGTCATCGACCAGCACGGCAAGACCCTGTCGGCCGCCACCGACGAGAGCCTGGCGGGCCAACTGGCCCAGGACCGCAAGACCGAGGCCGAGGCCCGCATCGCCAAGACCGTCAAGGACATGCTTGAAGGCGTCCTTGGGCCGGGCAAGGCGCGGGTCAACGTCACCGCCGAACTCGACCTGAACCGGGTCACCGTCCAGGAAGAAAAGTTCGATCCCGATGGCCAGGTGATCCGCTCGGAAAGCGTCAACGAAGCCAACACCAGCGAAACCAAGAACGACGAAAACGGCGGCGTCACCGCGACCCAGAACATTCCCGGCGCAAACGGCGCCAACGGCTTCCAGCAACTGGGCTCGCGCTCGGGCAACAACGAGAGCGTCACCAACTACGAGATCTCCAAGTCGGTCCGCACCGAAGTGACCGAGCCGGGCGCCCTCAAGAAAGTCGCTGTGGCCGTGGCCATCGACGGCGTCACCGCCCCGGCCGGCAAGGACGGGAAGCCCGGCGCCTATACGCCTCGCACCGAGCAGGAGCGCGCCCAGTTGGAAGAGCTGGTCAAGACCGCTATCGGCTTCGACGGCCAGCGCGGCGACCAGGTGAAGGTGACCAATATCCGCTTCCCGCAGCCCGAAGATCAGGCCCTGGGCAAGTCCGGCCTGCTGGCGGCCTTCGACAAAAACGACATCATGCGCATCGCCGAACTGGGCGTGCTGGCCATCGTCGCCATCCTGATCCTGCTGTTTGCTGTCCGCCCGTTCTTGAAGAACATGATGTCGCCCGCGCCGGCCCAAGGGGCTCTGGGCGCCCCGCAGGTGACCCGCATGGTCACCCTGTCGGACGGTTCGACCCAGGAGGTCGTTATCGATCGGTCGGGCGAGCCGATCGCCATCGCAGGGCCCGGCGCCGACATCGACCAGCGCATCGACATCGCCAAGATCGAGGGCCAGGTGAAGGCTTCGTCGATCAAGCGGGTGTCGGAGTTCGTCGACAAGCATCCTGACGAGTCGGTCGCCATCCTGCGCACCTGGCTGCACGAGTCGACCTGATGGCCATGAAAGCGTCCATCAACGACGTCAGCAAGCTGGCCGGTCCGGAAAAGGCCGCCATCGTCTTGCTGTCGCTTGGCGAGGATCACACCCGCATCTGGGAAGCCCTGGACGACGAGGAGATCAAGGAAGTCTCCCAGGCCATGGCCGGCCTGGGCACGGTCTCCGCCAGCGTGGTGGAAGAGCTGCTGGTCGAGTTCGTCTCGGGCATGAGCGCGACCGGCGCGATCATGGGCTCCTACGAGCAGACCCAACGCCTTCTGAACTCCTTCATGGCGCCTGAAAAGGTGGACGCCCTGATGGAAGAGATCCGCGGTCCCGCGGGTCGCACCATGTGGGACAAGCTGGGCAATGTGAACGAGGCGGTGCTCGCCAACTATCTGAAGAACGAATACCCCCAGACCGTCGCCGTCGTGCTGTCCAAGGTGAAGTCCGACCACGCCGCCCGCGTGCTGGCCTCCCTGCCGGAAGACTTCGCCCTGGAATGCGTCACCCGCATGCTGCGGATGGAGCCGGTGCAGCGCGAAATCCTCGACAAGATCGAACAGACCCTGCGCACCGAATTCATGTCGAACCTGGCGCGCACGTCCAAGCGCGACAGCCACGAGATGATGGCCGAAATCTTCAACAACTTCGACCGCCAGACCGAGGCCCGCTTCATCGCGGCCCTGGAAGAGCGCAACCGCGAAGCGGCCGAGCGCATCCGCGCCCTGATGTTCGTGTTCGAAGACCTGTCCAAGCTAGATCCGGGCGGCGTCCAGACCCTGCTGCGCGCCACCGCCAAGGAACAGTTGGCCCTGGCCCTGAAGGGCGCCTCGGACAAGCTGCGCGAGATGTTCTTCTCCAACATGTCGGAACGCGCCGCCAAGATCATGCGCGAAGACATGGAAAGCATGGGTCCGGTGCGTCTGAAGGACGTCGACCAGGCCCAGGTCGCCATGGTCCAGGTCGCCAAGGATCTGGCCGCAAAAGGTGAAATCATGCTGGCCGGTTCGGGCAGCGACGACGAGCTGATCTACTGAGGAGGATGGCAAAATGACCGACATCCCCCATAAGCGCTTCGGCTTCGACACCGTCTTCGACAGCCAAGGCGGCATGCGCGAGCCTCCGCCCCGCCCCAAGCGCGCCTTCACTCCCGAAGAAGTCGAGGCCGCCCGCGCGGAAGGCCATGCCCAGGGCGAGCGCTCTGCCATCGCCCGCGCCGAACAGCACGCCGCCAACGCCCTGGCCGATATTGCCCGCGCCGTGCAGGAGGCCTTCTCGACTCTGACCGCCGTGGCTCACGAGCACCGTTCGGGCTCGGCCATCCTGGCCCTGGCCGCCGGCCGCAAGATCGCCGACGCCGCCCTCGAGCGCTTCCCCGAAGCGCCCGCCAGCGCGGCCCTGGTGGCCTTGGCGCGCGAAGTCGAGGCCCAGCCGCGCATCACCGTGCGGGTGTCCCAGGATCTGGTCGAGCGCACCCAGGCGGCGCTCGAAGAGACCGCTCACGCCATCGGCTTTCCCGGCCAGATCGTGGTCCGCGCCGACCCTCACATGCCGCCCGCAGCCTTCACCTTCGACTGGGGTGAAGGCCGGGCGTCCTTCGATCCCGACGAGGCGACCCGCCGCGTCTCCGAAGCCCTCGAGGCGGCCATCGCCGCCGAGGGCCTCCACGCCGAACCCCTGCTTCCCGCTAGCGAAAGCTGACCGCCATGTCCGAAGAAAATCTCACGCTCGACGAATTCGGAGGCCAGATGCTGGCCTCGGAGATGCCCGTCGAAATGAGCGACAAGATCGCCTCCGACCTGGCGACGGTGTTCGACGTTCCCGTCAATATCTCGGCCGTCCTTGGGCGCGCCCACATGTCCGTCGCCCAGCTGCTGCAACTGACCCAGGGCAGCATCCTCGAGCTGGACCGCAAGGTCGGCGAGGCGATCGACATCTATGTGAACAACCGGCTGGTGGCCCGGGGCGAGGTCGTCGTCGTCGACGAACGCCTTGGCGTGACCATGACGGAAATCATCAAGGACGGCGACGCGGCGGGCTGAGCCTGACGCGTCAAGGAGGACAAGATCATGCGGCTTCTCGTCGTTGGTAAACTGAACGGACAGCTCTCCGTCGCCGTGAAGATGGCGATGAACACGGGCGCCAAGGTCTCGCACGTCGAAACCATCGAGCAGGCGACCCACGCCCTGCGCGCAGGGCAGGGCGCCGACCTCTTGATGGTCGACTACTCGCTGGACATCGCGGGCCTGATCGCGGCCAACGAGTCCGAGCGCATCCGGGTGCCGGTGGTGGCCTGCGGGGTCGACGCCGATCCCATGCGCGCCGCCGCCGCGATCAAGGCCGGGGCCAAGGAATTCATCCCCCTGCCGCCGGATGCCGAGCTGATCGCCGCTGTCCTGGCCGCCGTCACCGACGACGAGCGCCCGATGATCGTTCGCGATCCGTCGATGGAAAGCGTCATCCGCTTGGCCGACCAGGTCGCCCCGTCCGACGCCTCGATCCTGATCACCGGCGAAAGCGGCTCGGGCAAGGAGGTGATGGCCCGTTACCTCCACGGCAAGTCGCGCCGCGCCAAGGCGCCGTTCATCAGCGTCAACTGCGCGGCCATCCCCGAGAACCTGCTGGAAAGCGAGCTGTTCGGCCACGAGAAGGGCTCCTTCACCGGCGCCATGGCGCGTCGCATCGGTAAGTTCGAGGAAGCCAACGGCGGCACCCTGCTGCTGGACGAAATCAGCGAGATGGACACCCGCCTGCAGGCCAAGCTACTGCGCGCCATCCAGGAGCGCGAGATCGACCGCGTCGGCGGCTCCAAGCCGGTCAAGGTGGACATCCGCATCCTCGCCACGTCCAACCGTGACCTGACCCAGGCCGTGAAGGACGGGACGTTCCGCGAAGACCTGCTCTATCGCCTCAATGTCGTGAACCTGCGCCTGCCGCCCCTGCGCGAGCGCCCGGCCGACGTGATGAGCCTCTGCGAGTTCTTCATCAAGAAGTACTCGGCGGCCAATGGCGTGGCGGAAAAGCCGATTTCGGCCGAGGCCAAGCGCCGCCTGATCGGCCATCGCTGGCCCGGCAACGTCCGCGAACTGGAAAACGCCATGCACCGCGCGGTGCTGCTGTCGCCCGGCGCCGAGATCGAGGAATTCGCCATCCGCCTGCCGGACGGCCAGCCAATGGCTCCCAATCCTGGCGCCGCGGTCGCCCGCGGGGCCCAGATCGCCGCCGACGCCGTCTCTCGCGCCTTCGTCGGCTCGACGGTGGCCGAGGTCGAGCAGCACCTGATCATCGACACCCTGGAACACTGCCTGGGCAACCGCACCCACGCGGCTAACATCCTGGGCATCTCGATCCGGACCCTGCGCAACAAGCTCAAGGAATACGGCGACGCCGGCGTTTCGGTGCCGCCGCCCCAGGGCGGCATGGGCTCCTCCGCCGCCGCCTGAGACCACGCTTGGCGCCGCGACCATCGGTCCGGCGCCAGACATGGCTAATTTGAATTAAGGAATTGGCGACCCCGCGCAAATCGCTTCAAGCGCGAGGGAGACCAGGAACAGGATCCAGGCTCTGAATGGCTGACGCCGCCCTGCCCAAGACCAGCACCTCGATGCCTAGCGCCAGCTCGCTGTGGGCGGGGATTCTGCGCGGCGAAATGGGCCTGGCGGTCGGCGTTGTCGGCATTATCGTCCTGCTGATCCTGCCGGTCCCGCCGATGTTGCTGGACCTGCTGCTGGCGGTCTCGCTGACGGGCTCGGTCCTGATCCTGATGACGGCGGTGCTGATCAAGAAGCCGCTGGAATTCACCTCTTTCCCGACGGTTCTGCTGGTGGCGACCCTGTATCGCCTGGGCCTGAACATCGCCTCCACGCGCCTGATCCTGGGCCATGGCCACGAAGGCCCGCACGGCGCCGGCGCGGTCATCGAGGCGTTCGGCAACCTGATGATGCAGGGCAATTTCGTCATCGGGGTGATCGTCTTCATCATCCTGGTGGTGGTAAACTTCATGGTTGTAACCAAGGGTTCGGGCCGGATCGCCGAAGTCGCGGCCCGCTTCACCCTGGACGCCATGCCCGGCAAGCAGATGGCCATCGACGCCGACCTGTCGACCGGCTTGATCGACCAGGACACCGCCAAGCAGCGCCGCAAGGATCTGGAGCAGGAAAGCACCTTCTTCGGAGCCATGGACGGCGCCAGCAAGTTCGTGAAGGGCGACGCGGTCGCCGGCCTGATCATCACCGGCATCAATATCGTCGGCGGCATCCTGATCGGGGTTCTCCAGCACAAGATCCCGATCGGCGAGGCCTCGGCCACCTATACGCTGATGACCATCGGCGACGGCCTGGTCAGCCAGATCCCGGCCCTGATCATCTCGATCGCGGCCGGCATGGTCGTGTCCAAGGCCGGCGTCGAGGGCTCAGCCAACGCCGCCCTGACCAAGCAGCTGTCGATGAACCCCGTCGCTCTGGGCATGGTCTCGGCGTCATCGGGCGTCATGGCGCTGATCCCGGGCATGCCCATCCTGCCGTTCGCGGCCCTATCGCTGGGCGCGGGCTTCCTGGCCTATCGCCGCGCGATGACCGCCAAGCTGCCGCAGCCGATCGATCCCGAGCTGGCGGAAGCGGCCGCCAGTGAGCCGGAAGAAGAGCCGATCAGCGCCTCGCTGGCCATCGACGACGTCAAAATCGAGCTGGGCTACGGCCTGCTGACTCTGATCAACGACCTGGACGGCCGTCGCCTGACCGACCAGATCCGCGCCCTTCGCAAGACGCTCGCCACCGAGTTCGGCTTCGTGATGCCGCCGGTGCGCATTCTCGACAACATGCGCCTGGCCAACCAAGGCTATGCGATCCGCATCAAGGAGATGGAGGCCGGGGCCGGCGAGGTTCGCCTGGGTATGTTGATGGCTATGGACCCGCGCGGCGGCCAGGTCGAGCTGCCCGGCGAGCACGTGCGCGAGCCGGCCTTTGGCCTGCCCGCCACCTGGGTCGCCGACGACCTGCGCGAGGAAGCCACCTTCCGGGGCTACACCATCGTCGATCCGGCCACCGTGCTGACCACGCACCTGACCGAGATCCTGAAAGAAAACATGGCCGACCTGCTTTCCTATTCGGAAGTGCAGAAGCTGTTGAAGGACCTGCCCGAGGGCCAGAAGAAGCTGGTCGACGACCTGATCCCGAGTGTCGCCACCGCCACCACGGTGCAGCGCGTGCTGCAGGCCCTGCTCAAGGAGCGCGTCTCGATCCGCGACCTGCCGCAGATCCTGGAAGGCATCGGCGAGGCCGCGCCGCATACGAGCTCCGTCACCCAGCTGGTCGAGCAGGTCCGCGCCCGTCTGGCCCGTCAGCTGTGCTGGGCCAATCGCGGCGACGACGGCGCCCTGCCGATCATCACCCTGTCGGCCGAGTGGGAGCAGGCCTTCGCTGAAGCCCTGGTCGGTCCCGGCGACGACAAGCAGCTGGCCCTGGCCCCCTCGCGCCTGCAGGAGTTCATCCGCGGCGTCCGCGAAGCCTTCGAGCGCGCCGCTTTGCAAGGCGAGGCCGCCGTCCTGCTCACCAGCCCCGGCGTGCGCCCCTATGTGCGTTCGATCATCGAGCGCTTCCGGGGCCAGACGGTGGTGATGAGCCAGAACGAGATCCACCCGCGCGCCCGTCTGAAGACCGTGGGCATGGTCTGACGGCTCGCCGCCCGACTGTCGCAACAACCTGAAGTGTCGGCTACCGGTCGGAACCGCCCCCGCGCGACGACGTTAGTTTCCCAGGGTAGGGGCTGACGACACCGACGGAGCCTTCACATGAACAGCAACAGAATCGCTTTTTTCGCCGCCGCCGCAACCCTGACCTTCGCCGGGGCGGCTTTCGCGCAAACCACTCTGACCCCCGGTCAGCAAGTTCCGCAAACCGCTTCGCCCATGGCCACACCGACCGCGCCGATGACGACCCCGGTTCCGCCGGCTGAAGCATCGACCACCACCACCACGACGACCTCGGCGCCGGCGGCCACGGCGACCACGCCACCCGCCGCGCCCAATGCCGACACCGGCGCCGCACCCGCCTCGGCGGTCGTCGCCAGCGACTTCAAGGTCGGCTCGGAAGTCATGGATCCGGCCGGCCTGAGCATCGGCACGATTTCCGGCACCAGCGCCGCCGCCGACGGCTCGGTCAATGTGGTGATCACCCATGGCGCGGTGAAGTTCGCCCTGCCCAGCGCCAGCCTGTCTTCCAAAGCCGGCGTGCTGAGCACCACCGCCACCAAGGCCCAGATCGACGCCACCCTGGCGGGCGCCAAGCCCCGGTAACGACTTCATTCCTTTGAAAGCTGTGGCCCGCTCGGCATTGCCGAGCGGGCTTCGCGCTGCTAGCGATGCGCCAAGGCGGCGGTTTTTTCGCCGATTTGGGTATGTTCGTATGCCTCCGGCCAAGAAGACAAAATCCAGCGGCGCCCTGTTCTGGGACCTCCTGACCTTCGACCGGCTCGTGACGGGCCCGGTGATTCACCTGATCTATTGGGCCGGCCTGGGCGTCGTAGCCCTGTTCGGCTTTTCGGTGGTCGGCGCGGCCGTCGGCCTGGCGCTGAAGGAGCCCGGCATCGGCTCGCTCCTTCTGGCCTTCCCAGTGCTGATCGCGGGCCTGCTGGTCGCCGGCGCCATGGTGCTGCTGTGGCGCGCCTTCTGCGAATTCTACGTGGCGATCTTCCGGATCAGCGAAGACCTGCGCGCCCTGCGCCAAACCAGCGACGCCGATCACGCCGCGATCCGTCCCCGCCCGCCGGCGCCTCGGCAGGACTGAGCCAGACCAGATCTCCGTCATCACGCCCTGAAACGGCGGGGATAAACCGGCGCTGGCAAGTGCCGCCGGCGAGAGCGGACCTGCTGATCGTCTGTTCAGGGTGGATCGCCGCTCCCCGCCACGTTGGCCATGACTGTGGCTGTCGTCCCAAGATACGCTTGGCGACATGACATTTGTCACGTGCGTAACGTGACGGGGAAGTAGATGGTGATATTGATCCACCCTGCCGCGCGAGCACTTGGAGCGAGCATGAAGCATCAACCGATCTGGCCAAATCCGAAGCCCTCCCTATTCAGCAAGCCCCGCCCTGAGATTGTCGCACTTGAGACGCGAAAAGCGGCTCAAGCGGCAGATTTATCGGAAAGGCGCAGCCGTTTTTTCAAGGATTCGGTTAATTACGTGAACGGGGTCGCGGTAGTTTGCGGCATGGGCGCCTTCGCCGCGATTTTTATGATTTTCGGTCGATGAGCCCTAAGAGCAATCAAAGCTCCTGAAAAGCCGCGAGACCTGAACCGATTGCAGTGAAACGCGCTGTCAGGTGTTGCGATGTTCAAGGGCCGCTATGGGTCGGGAGCGAAAATGGGCGACCTTGCCGAAAGCTGACCTTCAGATATCTACCGTCAGAAATTGTCGGTCCGGTGAACTTCCGCCCTTGCGGTGGCGATGACGGTTTAAGAGCGCATACGGATCAGGCTTTTCGGGAGCCGTGCCTACCGCCGGTACGTCCCGGTCCGGCGCAGGCCCAGTTCGTCCAGCTGGGCGGACTCATACTTGTCCATCTTCTTGGTCTGCAGGACCTTGGCCGCCTCGGCCACGTGCTCGTACTTCTTCAGCGCCTCGAAGGCGACGGACAGCGCATCGCGCGCGCCCTGTTCCTCGATCTGGCACTGCTCAATCTGCAGCATCATGTGGGCGCGCAGGCGCTTGGAGCCTTCGCGGTAGCTGGTCATCATCCAGGCTGTGTCGCTGCAGGCCTCGGCCAGCTTGGCTTCGGCTTCGGCTTCGGCGTCCAGCATGGCCACGCGCAGCTCGGCGGCCATCCGGCGCTCGACGACGTCGGCCAGTCGCTTCTGCAGGGTCTCGACCTCGTGGGTCGAGATGCGGATCAGGGAAGCGGCCCACTTGGTCATGCGTAGTCACTCTCGAGGATACTACCCAGGTGCGCGAAGGAATCGTCGAGGCTGGTGGCCTCGTCCTTGTCCTGGCTGAGGAACTCTTCGATCGCCGGATTGAGCCGAATGGCGCGGTCGACGATCGGATCGGCCCCGGCGCGATAGGCGCCGATGCGGATCAGCTCTTCCATGTTGGCGTAGGCGGCCATCACCTGGCGGGCGCCTTTGACGATCATGCGCTCGTGGTCGTACTGGCAGCCCGGCATGGTCCGGCTGATCGACTTCAGCACATTGATCGCCGGGAAGCGGCCGCGCTCGGCGATGGCCCGTTCCATGACGATGTGGCCGTCGAGAATACCGCGCGTGGCGTCGGCGATGGGCTCGTTGTGGTCGTCGCCGTCCACCAGCACGGTGAACAGGGCGGTGATCGGCGCGGCCGTGCTGCCGTCGGGGCGGATCGGTCCAGGTCCAGCCCGCTCAAGAAGTTTGGGCAGTTCTGTGAAGACGGTGGGCGTATAGCCCTTGGTGGTCGGCGGCTCGCCGGCGGCGAGGCCGATCTCGCGCTGGGCCATGGCGAAGCGCGTCACCGAGTCCATCAGGCAGAGCACTTCCAGGTCCTGGTCGCGCAGATATTCGCTGACCGCCAGGGTCATGTAGGCGGCCTGGCGCCGGGTCAGGGCGGGCTCGTCCGAGGTGGCGACCACGACGATGGCCCGCTTGAGGCCTTCCTCGCCGAGGGTCTCCTCGATGAACTCGCGCACCTCGCGGCCCCGTTCGCCGATCAGCCCGACCACGACGGCGTCGCAGGTGGCTTCCTTGGCGAGCATGGACAGCAGCACCGACTTGCCGACGCCCGAGCCGGCGAAGATGCCCAGGCGCTGGCCCCGGCAGGTGGTGGTGAAGACGTTCATCGACCGCACGCCCAGGTCCAGGCGCTCGCCGACCCGGCCGCGCGCGTGGGCGGGAGGGGGCGAGGTCTTGAGGGGGTAGGGCACTTCGCCCTGGGGCAGCGGGCCAAGCCCGTCGATGGGCTCGCCAAAGGCGTTGATGATCCGGCCAAGCCAGGCTTTGGTCGGGCGCACGGCGGCGCCTTCGGGCATGATGCGGATCTCGGCGCCGGGGGCCACGCCTTCGACGGGACCGAAGGGCATCAGCAGGGCGCGGGTTTCGCGGAAGCCGACGACCTCGGCCGGCAGGACCGGCAGGCCCAACCGGTCGATCTCGACCCGGGCCCCGACCGCCAGGCGCGTCAGACCGCCGCGAGCCTCGATCAGGAGGCCGTTCACGGCGGCGACGCGACCGGAAATGGTCAGCGGGTCGATACGTTCGATGGCGGCGATCAGGCTACGCAAATCGGTTCTCGATGGTGAGGTTCCATCCTCGACCTTCAGCGTTAACCAGCCATGAAATTAGGGATGTGTTAGGGCGAGCCTGGCGGTGAAAAACGCCGTGACCGCGGCATTGAAGGTGTGGTGGAACGCCGCACGGTCGAAGTCGGGATTGCTGGCGCACAGAACCGGCAGGTTCTTGCGCGCGTAGTCGTCGCACGGCGTCAGGAAGTCGAAGTGCCGAGCCTTGGCCACGACGTGATAGTCGACGCTGGCGGGCAGGGCGGCCTTGACGGCGCTGGCATGGAACGGATCGGGCAGGATCTCGTCATCGGCGGCGCGCCATAGCTGCACGGGCTGGGTGAGCGCCTTGAGGCTTTCGGCCTTGAAGGTATAGCCAAGCGCAGGAGCGGCCGAGACGACGGCGCGGATGCGGGGGTCGTGGGTCCACGGCGTGGTAAAGGCTTCAGCCCCCACGGGCGACCGCTTGACCATCTGGCACTCATAGTGGCTGGGATGGGCGCCGCACTGGGCTTCGATGCGCCGCAGGTCAGGTTCGCCACCGGCTGCGGCCAGCACGGTGAAGCCGCCCGACGAAAAGCCGAACGCGCCGACCCGCTTGGGGTCGAGGCGAGCATGCTCCGTCCAGTCGCCGAGCATGTAGTCGATCAGCACGTGCAGCTGGCGCGGTCGGTTGGCCATGTCGGTGGCGCGGCTCTGGTCCTTGTAATTGTCGCCGGTGTGGGTGAGGGCGGCGACCACGAAGCCGGCCTTGGCCAGGGTGATGGCGGTGTCGTAATGGCCGCCGAACCAGCCGCCATTGCCGTGCGACATCACCACAAGCGGCAGCTTCTGGCCCTGCAGCGGCGCGCCGTAGGCGACCTTGATATTGCCCATGCCCCGGGCCGGCGCCGTGGCCGGCGCATCGGTGGGGTACCAGACGCCCACCTCGATCGGCGGGCCTTGAGGATCAGGGACCTGGATCACCTGAAAGCCGGCATTGGGCTCTGCGGCGGCGGGTAGTGCGAAGGCGAGAAAGGCGAGGGCGAAGAGGGTCGGGGCGAACCGCATGGGCGATCTCCTGTTGTGATGACAGGGTCAGGCTTGATCGGTCTGGCCGGGGCTCGCCAGCGGGCTTGCGCGAATGGGCGAACGGGTTCGCGAAGCGGCGAACGGTGTTTATAGGACGATCATGAACAAGACCTCGCCATCGCTGCTGGGGACCGCCCGCGACTGGGCGATCGATCTGGCCGTGGCCACGGTAATCGGCCTGTTCTTTGGCCTGGTCGGCCCGTTTGGCAGTTTCATCAACGGGTCGGCGGCTGTGCGCATCGCACACTGGGTGCTGTCGAGCTGGTGCGCGGTGCTTATCTTTGGCCTCGTCGCGCGCCTTGGCCTGGCCGCGGCCCAGCGGTGGCGAATACCGGCGGTGGTGACGCTGGGCGCGGGCCTGCTGATCGGCGCCGCGCCGTTGGCGGCCCTGGTAGCCCTCAGCGCGCGGAGCTTCTGGCCTGGCCTGACCGGTCTGAGCGCCTTGGACTGGTATGGTCAGTGCCTGATCATTTCGGCTCCGTCTCTGGCGGCCTATGTCGGCGTGCGCTGGGCTCTGACCCGCAACCAGGGCAAGGTCGTCGCGCCCACGCTCTCTGTCCTCGAACCGGCGCCTTCGGCTGCGGCCACTCTGGACGAGGTGCTGTGCCTGCGGATGGAGGATCACTATGTCCGGATCCATTCTGCTGTCGGTTCACGCCTCGTCGCCGGTCCGTTCGAACGGGTGATCGCCAGCCTCGGTGACCGGGAAGGCATGCGCATCCATCGCTCCTGGTGGGTGGCAAGGTCGGCCGTGGTCGGGGTCAGGGCCGATGGCCGCAACCTCAAGCTCGAGCTTTCCAACGGCCTCCAGGCGCCGGTTTCGCGCGCGTCCGTGGCCAAGCTTCGACAGGTTGGCTGGCTGCCGTCGGAATCTTGAATTTTTCAGTCCGCGGCGCGCTGTCGCGGCCAGAAGCTTGGCCTTTCGCGGGGCCGTCGAAAAGCCGTCTAAAATCCCAGCGACAGAACGCCGCAATCGCGCCGCAATGCGACCGCTCCAGCGCAGGGCGGCGGCGGAAGGCGCAGGACTCCAGAACCGTGAAGGGGCTGGGTTTTGGCGATTTCGCGGGGAGGGAGAATCCGCTTTGGGGGGATTGAAAACCATCCCCGCCGAATTGGCGGTGCGACTCAGGGACCGCTTGCACCCGATTCGCAAATCATATTAACCATTCGGACATCGAGATCATTCACCATTAACCAGTCTTAAATTAACTGTCCCGCAAAGTGCAGGACGAGTTTAACGGGCGGCTTCCGCCGAGACGTCGAATAACGCCACCGAGTGGCGTGGAGGGGCTCATGCGCGTACTGTTGATCGAGGATGACAGCGCAACTGCGCAGACCATCGAACTGATGCTGAAGTCTGAAGGCTTCAACGTCTATACGACGGATCTTGGTGAAGAAGGCGTCGATCTGGGCAAGATCTACGACTACGATCTGATCCTGCTCGACCTGAACCTGCCCGACATGAGCGGCCTCGATGTTCTGCGCACCCTGCGGGTGGGCAAGGTGAACACACCGATCATGATCCTGTCGGGTTCGTCGGAAATCGACACAAAGGTGAAGACCTTCTCCGGCGGCGCCGACGACTACATGACCAAGCCCTTCCACAAGGATGAGATGATCGCTCGCATCCATGCGGTGGTCCGTCGTTCTAAGGGCCACGCCCAGTCGGTCATCAAGACCGGCGACATCGTGGTCAATCTGGACGCCAAGACGGTCGAAGTGAACAGCAATCGCGTTCACCTGACCGGCAAGGAATACCAGATGCTGGAGCTGCTCTCCCTGCGCAAGGGCACGACCCTGACCAAGGAAATGTTCCTCAACCACCTGTACGGCGGCATGGACGAGCCCGAACTGAAGATCATCGACGTTTTCATCTGCAAGCTTCGCAAGAAGCTGGCGGCCTCGGCCCAGGGCAAGCACCATATCGAGACGGTCTGGGGTCGCGGCTATGTGCTGCGCGATCCGAACGAGCAAGTCGCCGCCGCCTGATCGGCGCGAAAGACCTTCCGCACAAGGAAAACGTCCGTCCCGAAAGGCGGGCGTTTTTCGTTTTAATTCATTAGCTTGACCGTGGGCGACTTGGCCCGCTAACCCTGCCCGTGACAAAACGACCGAAGCACCGAATAGTGCTTGCCGCTGGAGAGGGCCACGGCCATGTTCCGGCGCAGTGTTTGCTGGGGGGCTACCCAGCCGTGTCATTTTGACCTTGCGCGGCATCGAAACCGATGGGGGGACCGATGCAAGAATTTGATCCGCGACGCCCGACCCTTCGTCTGGCGCCCCGGCTGTTCACAGCCGTCGCCGGCCTGGCCGCTCTGGCCCTGGGCTGGAAGCTGACGGACGCCGACGTCCCGGCTCCGGTCAAGGCCGCCCTCGACCCCGCCGCCCTGATCGCCCTGCAGCATGTGGCCTTCGCCAGCGCCGAGGCCCAGCCGGGCTTCGACCGTCCGCAAAGCATCCCCGTGAAGGTGCGCCCCGGCGAGACCCTTGAAGGGGCCGTCGAGCGCGCCGGCGTCGCCCCCGAAGAAGCCCGTCAGGTCGTCGCCGCCCTCCACGGCGCCATCGACACCGTCAATATCAAGGCCGGCATGGCCTTCGAAGCCGCCATCGCCCAGCGTCGCAGCCAGCGTGGCCCGGCCCGCCTGATCGGCCTGTCGATGCGCACCAGCCCGTCCTCGACCCTGACCGTCTCGCGCACCTTCGACGGCGCGCTGAAGCTGCGCGAGCTCGAGGAAGAGGTGCGCGACGAGACCAAGGTCGCCTGTGGCGAGATGAATGGCTCGTTCTATGAGAGCGTCGCCAATGTGGGCGGCACGCCCCGGGTGATCAGCGAGGCGGCCAAGCTGTTCTCGCACAAGATCGACTTCTCGCGCGACATCCGCGAGGGCGACAAGTTCTGCCTGGTGTTCGACCGCAAGGTCACCGAAAGCGGCCGCACCATCGAGGCCGGCGATCTGGAATATGCCGAGGTCAAGGGCCAGCGCTTCTATGGCTTCGAGCGCGACGGCAAGACCCAGTTCTTTGACGAAGCCGGCAAGAACATCAAGGGCTTCCTGTTGCGCACGCCGGTCGACGGCGCCCGCATCACCTCGACCTTCGGCGCGCGCCGCCACCCGGTCCTGGGCTTCAACCGCGCCCACAAGGGCGTGGACTTCGGCGCCGGCACCGGCACCCCGATCCTGGCGGCCGGCGACGGCGTCGTGGTCGAGGCCCGCCGCTGGAGCGGCTACGGCAACTGGCTGCGCATCCGTCACGCCGGCAAGTGGGACACCGGCTATGCCCACATCTCGCGCTACGCCCCGGGCATCAAGGCCGGCATGCGCGTCCGCCAGGGCCAGGTCGTGGCCTATGTCGGATCGACCGGCATGTCGACCGGTCCGCACCTGCACTACGAAGTCTGGCTGAACGGCCAGCGGGTCAATCCGATCGGCGCCAAGGTGCCGCAAGGCACCATACTGGGCGGCGGCGAACTGGCCTCGTTCAAGGCCAAGAAGTCGCGCATCGACCGCATGCTGGCCGATGGCGGCTCGGTCATCGCGGGCGAGGACACCCCCAAGCTGACCATGGCGTCCCTGGACAAGGCCGAGCCGAAACTGCGCTAAGCCCGGGCGACTAGAGCCCTTTCCGACCTGATGGCTTCATCAGGGTCGGGCGAAAAGGGCTCTAAATCATAAGTTTAGAGCATTTTTCGATCCGATAACCGTTTCACACTTATCGGAAAATGCTCTAGTAGACGTCTCGCCGATAACGGCCCTGGTCGGTTAGCTTCTCCAGCCCCTCGGCCCCGAGTATATCGACCAGCGCCGCGTGGACCTCGCGCGACATGCCTTCGAGAGAGCCGCAGACCATGATGGTCGCGCCGTCCGCCACCCAGGCCCGCACTGCGTCGGCGGCCTCGCGCAGGCGGTGCTGCACATAGACCCGCTCGGCCTGGTCGCGAGAGAAGGTCAGATCCAGACGCTCCAGCACCCCGGCCAGCACCCAGTCGGTCAGTTCGCCATGGTGGAAGGCGTCATGCGCCGCCGTGCGCTCGCCAAACAGCAGCCAGTTTCGGCCCTGCCCCTTGGCAGCGCGGGCCTTCAGATGGGCGCGCAGGCCGGCGAGGCCAGTGCCCGCGCCGATCAGGATCATCGGGGCATGGCCATCCGGCGCATGGAAGCTGCGGTTGACCCGCACCCGGGCGTCGATGGCCGCGCCCTCGGCGGTGAAATGGCAGAGCCAGCCCGAGCCAAGGCCCGGCTTGCCGTCGGCGCGCGGCATCAGGCGGACGATCAGCTCGATCCCGCCGTCGGCTGGCAGGGAGGCGATGGAATATTCGCGATGCGGCAAGGTGGACAGGCGCTGCAGAAGCGCCTCGCCTGTCAGGCCGACCAGGGGCTCGGTGTCGTGCGGCAAGCGGCGCGTCGCCAAGGCCTCGGTCATCGTCGCCGGGAGACTCAGCCGAGCGATGAGGGCGGCGACCTCGGCCGGGTCTTTACGCGGACCGATCTCGACAATGTCGCCGGCCGTCCAGTCCAGGGCGCCGTCTTGCGGCTCCAGCCGGATGTGCCAGGCCTCCCCCCCCGGGCTGCCGGGATTGAGCAGGCGGCGCTGGGCCAGCATCCACTGACCATAGGCCGGACGGCTCCAGTCGGGCGCGGCGGTATGGCCGGTCAGGACGCCCAGATGCGCCTGCCAGTGGCGCAGCGAGGCCTCGTCGCCATTGTCGACTTCCACGCGGTCGAAAAGAGGGGCCGCGCCGCGCCGCGCCAGCCAGGCGTCCAGGGTGCGGCCAAAGACGCAGAAGTGGCTGTACTCGGTGTCGCCCAGGGCCAGCACGCCATAGCGCAGGGACGAGAGGTCGGGCTCCGCCGCCATCACGTCGCGGATGAAGGCGCGAGCCGGGTCGGGGGCGTCGCCCTCGCCGGTGGTGCTGACCACGAACAGCGCGCGGCCGGCGGAGGTCAGATCTGCGGCGGTCACGGTCGAGAGGTCGCGCAGGGTGACGGGCGCGCCCCCGGCGGTCAGGGCCTTGGCGGTGGCCAGGGCCAGTTCCTCCGCGAAACCGGTCTGGCTGGCGAAGGCGACCAGCATCGGCTCGCCCGAGCCCGTGGCTAGAGCGGCGGCCTCGCGACGCTCGGCGCGGCGGCGCAGGGCCTGACGGCCAGCAATGAGGCCGCAAAAGGCGACCCAGGCCAGGGCCACCGCGCCGGCCGCCGCGTGGCGCCAGGTCTCGGGATCCAGGGCGGCGAAGTCGATCATGCGTCCAGCATCGCCGACAGGGCGGGCGACAGGCGCTCTTCCAGGCCACCCCTCTTGGCTTGGGGGTCGGCGCGGCTGACGATCAGGACGGGCAGGCGGGCGACCGTGGCGAACTCCAGCGCCGTGTCGGGACCCATCACCGTCAGGGCCGTGGCCCAGGCGTCGGCGTTCATGCAGGTCTCGGCCAGCACCGTGACGCTGACCATGCCCTGGTCGCTGGGCGCGCCGGAGGCCGGGTCGAGCGTGTGGGCGTAGCGCCGGCCGTCATGGTCGAAAAAGCGCCGATAGTCGCCGGAGGTCGCCACCGAAAGATCGTGCAGGGCGACCACCGTCTCGAGCGTGTCGTTGGCTGCCACGGACATGGCGGGGGCGCGCTCCAGCTCGACCCACCAGGGCTGGCCATCGGGCTTGGCGCCCGTGCCGCGCAGCTCGCCGCCGACCTCGACGAGGTAGCTCTTCACGCCGGCCCGTCCCAGGGCTGCGGCGGCCTGGTCGACGCCGAAGCCCTTGGCGATGCCGTTGAGGTCGAGGCGAAGCCCGCCGGGCTGGAACAGAGCGTCGCCGTCCAGTGCCAGGCGAGTCCAGCCGCCGGTTTCGCGGGCGGCCGCCACGGCCTCGCGCGACGGCGGTTGGCCGGAGAACGGACGGGGACCGAAGCCCCAAAGATCAGTAAGCGCGCCCAGGGTCGGGTCGAAGGCTCCGTCAGTGACGGTGGCCATGGCGATGGCGCGGCGCACGACGCTGGCCATGCCGGGCGGCAGGGTCGTCCAACTCCCGGCCGGCGCGCGGTTGTAGCGGGAGAGGTCCGACAGCGGCTCCCACGGGCTCATCTCGGACACCACGGCGTCGAGGGCGCGCTGAACCATGGCGGTCAGGCCCGGGACGTCGGCGGCCGGCTGGGCGACCAGCTTGACCGACCAGGTCGTGCCCATGGTCTGACCCGTGAGCGCATGAACCACGCCGCCCAGCGGGCGGGCGGGGGGCTGGGCGATGAGGGGGACGAGGACGCGGGTCATGGCAACCAAACCTGTCATCCCGGCCCGGCGCGCTGCGCGCCAGACCGGGATGACAGTCTTTGAGGCTAAGGCCGCTGCGCTTCGAGCACGGCGGTGTAGCTGGCCGAGAAACCGTCGCCGGCCAGGGCCGTCACGGGAGCCGGAGCGCCCGGCGCCGCGCCCGGCGCAGCCGGAGCGCCGCCCATGCCGCCGCCGGAGCCGCGACCAGCGCTCTCGCCGCCGCGCGCCGTGGCGTTGACCCAGTACATGCCGGCGTCCGGCAGGGTGAAGGTCACCGCGCCATCGGCGCCGGTCTTGACCTTGATTTCGCCCGGCGTGGCTCGCCAGCGCGCGCCGCCGGGCACAAAGGTCACCTCAAGGCCGGCGGCTGGCTTGCCATCCAGCAGGAACTTGAAGGTCGCCGCCTCGGTGGCGACGAGGTCGGTGGGGTGGGTCACCGGAACCAGTTCCAGGCCCTTGCCGGTCGGCTTGAAGACATCCGTCGTCGGCTTGTCGCGGGAGACGTAGGTCTCGTTGCGGTTGGAGCCCTTGATGGTCTTCAGGTCGGCGGCGCCGGCCGGAACGGCCTTGGCGAACTCATCGGCCGTGCCGCGGAAGCGCTTGATCTCGCCGTTCTCGGTCCAGCTGGCCGTGACTGTATTGGCGGCCGAGCCGATCTTCCAGGTGCCCGCCTGGTTCAGTTGCACGTCGAAGGTCGAGCGGTACTGGCCGGTGGACGCGTTCTGCAGCTTCGAGATCGTGCCGTCCGGAGCGGTGACGACCACGCCGTCCACGCGCATGGCGCGGTGGTCGGGATAGAAGAGTTCGTTGGAGATGGCCGCGTCGACGGTCACCCACGAGCCGTCGCCCGACAGCACGGTGAACGAGGGCAGCAGCCAGCCACGGTGGGCGTTGGCCGACAGCGGCAGGGTCAGAGCGAGGCCGGCTGCGGCGACGGCGAAGAGGCGGGTCTTCAGGAACATCGGTTTTCTCGCTTACTTGACGAAGACGGTGACGGCGCCGAGCTCTGCCGAGCCCTTGGCCGAAGCGGGCTTGCCGGGCTTGCCCCAGACGAAGGGTACGCGGACGGCCTCATGGCCGCCGACTTCGCGGGCCGCCTCGACCACCAGATTGTATTGACCGGGCTTGAGGTTTTTCAGCGCGCCCTTGGCGCCGCTGAACACCACCTTCTGCAAGCCGGGCGCGCGGGTCGCGCCGCTGACGCCATCGGCCGGGAAGCTCATCTCGCGGCCGGCCTTGCGCCACCACTGGCGCATGTCCTTCAGCCACTTGGTGCCGTGGTCTTCCTTGGAGTCCGGATCGTACCAGACCGCCAGGGTGCCGGCGGCGGTGGCGTCGGGCTTTTCGATCCAGATGGCCACATAGGGCTTGTGGTACTCGGCCACCGACATGCGGGGGATCTCGACGGTGACGTTGAGATCGGCGGCCATGGCGGGGGCCGCGACGGCTGCGCCGGCGAAGGTCAACAGGGAGACGGAACGCTTCACGGATTTCACCTCAGAGGTGGACAAAGAGAATGACGAGAATGACGGGGGCGGCCAGGCCGGCGGCGACCAACGGCCAGGTCAGGGGGCGAGCCCTGGCATGGAATTGCAACAGGATCAGGCCGGTGATCGTGAACACGATGGTGGCGGCGGCGAAGATGTCGATGAACCAGGCCCAGGCCTTGCCGGTATTGCGGCCCTTGTGCAGATCGTTAAGCAGGGACACCGCGCCGCGCGTGGTCTTCTCGTGCTCGACGGCGCCAGTATCACGGTCGATCGACAGCCAGGCGTCGCCGCCGGGACGGGCCAGGGCGACATAGACCTCGGCGTCGGACCACTCGGCCTCGCGTCCGGCGATGTCGGTCCCGACGGCTTTGTCCAGCCAGTGCTGCAGCTTCAGGGGCAGGGGGCGCTTGCCCTCGGCGGGCCCCTTGGCCAAGTCGGCGATCAGCTCGGTCGGCAGGGTCGCCTTGCGGCTGACCACCTGCGGCTGGGCCTCGATCTGGCCGGCGTGGTTGAGGGTTATGCCAGTGATCGAGAACAGCAGCATGCCGATCAGGCTCAGGGCCGCGCTGATCCAGTGCCACTGGTGCAGCTGCTTGAGCCAGAACGAGCGGCGATGCTGAGCGGTGGCGGTCGACACGAGGAGGCGGAAACCTTGAGCGGGAACAGGCCCTGTCCATACTTGAGAACGACTTGCAAATTCAAGCTGGGATTTGACGAGCGGCGCGCGTCAGGCTGTGTCTGCATTTCTTGATACGATATACGTTATCAAAATAGACTAATTCGATATCTTATAAGTTATCAAATCTTGAGTCTTTGATGTGCTATAAGGTATCGTTCTTTGAACGCACGAGCCGGGTCATCACGTGGACAGCAAAGCGCTAGCGCGTAGCAATCTTGACCGTCGCCTGACCGCACTGCGCACCAGCGATGTCCTGGCGCGCCCGCCTCGGGGCTGGGTCAGGGCTATCCGTGACGCGCTCGGCATGACGACGCGTCAGATGGCCGAGCGCCTTGGCGTCTCCCAACCTCGGATCGTGGCCCTTGAAAAGGATGAGCTCCGGGACAGCATCACACTGGGACGCCTGCGAAAGGCGGCCGAGGCGCTGGATTGCACGCTCGGCTATGTGCTGATCCCCAATCGACCGCTGCAGGAGACGCTTGAGGCCAAGGCGGGCCAAGTCGCCGACAGGCAACTCGCCCGAACCCATCACACGATGGGTCTCGAAAACCAGGCTTTGGGCAAGGAGGCGCTGGCGGCCGAGCGCGAACGGCTGATCGATGCGTTGTTGAGGAGCGATCCCAAGAGACTCTGGGATACGCCGTGAGCGATCCGCTGTTCGACGCGGCTGACGACGCCGCCAAGCCTCTGCAGGCCGAGGAGCGGGAACAGCTCATTCCGACCTACATCATCAGCCGCGCGGAATTGAACGAGATCGAACATATTGGCGTTTCCGACGCCGACCGATGGGTATTTTCAAGGAAACGCGGCGATGTACTCGATACGAACTTCCTCCTGACGCTGCACAGGCGAATGTTTCGCGAGGTCTGGCGGTGGGCGGGCGAGCTTCGCACGACGGGTCGCAATATCGGCGTCGATCCGATCCAAATCGGTGTTCAGCTTCGCCAACTGACAGATGACGTCCAATACTGGATCGACAACGCGACGTTCTCGCCTGATGAAATCGTTGCGCGTTTTCACCACAAGCTGGTCTGGATCCATCCGTTCCAAAACGGAAATGGCCGCCACGCTCGCCTAGCAGCCGATCTGCTTGCTGTGCGCCTCGGACGACCGCGTTTCACCTGGGGCAGCGCCAACCTAGTTGTCCCGGCCCAGACCCGCCGGCTCTATGTCGAAGCCCTGCGCGCGGCGGACAAGCACGACATTGCTCCGTTGCTGACCTTCGTTAGATCATGACCGGGGTCGTTTCCAGCCTCGCCACGCCTCGCTCTCGACAAGCCCTAATTAAGGGGTGAAACATGCTGCCTCTTAACCGCGAGGCGCATATTCGCGGGCTGCATTGGGGTGTTTTGTGAGAACGTTGTTCTTTTCTGTTTCGCTTCTGACCTTGGCCGCCACGGCGGCCGTCGCCCAGCAAATGCCGCAGCCGTCGGCTCCGACGCCGGCCATCGCCGCAGCCCAGGACATTCCCTATCCGGGGACGCTGAAGCTGTCGGTCGACGCCACCGACCTGGAACGCAAGATCTTCCAGATCCGCGAGACCATCCCCGTCGCCAAGGCCGGCAAGTTCACGATCCTCTATCCGCAATGGGTTCCGGGCGGTCATTCGCCGCGCAATGACCTGGACAAGGTGGCGGGTCTGGTCATCACGGCCAACGGCCAGCGTCTGGCCTGGACGCGCGATCCGGTCCAGGTGTTCGCCTTCCACGTCGAGGTTCCCGAAGGCGTCTCGGAGCTTCAGCTGAGCTATCAGTTCCTGTCGCCGGTCGAGGCCAAGGTTGGCCGCCAAGTGATGACGCCCGACATGCTGAACCTGCAGTGGCTGCAGATGGGCTTCTATCCGGCCGGCTATTTCACCCGCCAGATCCCGGTCGAGGCCAGCGTCAAGTTGCCGGACGGCTTCAAGTTCGCCTCGGCCCTGGAAGTGGCCAGGACCGAGGGCCAGACGACCACCTTCAAGGTCACGCCGTTCGAAACCCTGGTCGACTCGCCGATGTTCGCCGGCCGCTATTTCAAGACCGTCGAGCTGGACCCGAACGGTCCCGTGCCGGTGCGCCTGAACATGATGGCTGACAAGCCGGAACTTCTGGAGTTCAAGCCCGAGCACATCCAGGCCCACAAGGACCTCGTGCAGCAGTCCTACAAGCTCTACGGCTCGCATCCCTACGACCACTATGACTTCCTGGTGGCCCTGTCGGACACCCTGGGCGGGATCGGTCTGGAGCATCACCGCTCGAGCGAAAACCGCGTGGCCCCCAAATATTTCACCGACTGGGAAAAGACCTATGTCGGCCGCGACCTGCTGCCCCACGAGTTCACCCACTCGTGGAACGGCAAGTTCCGCCGGGGCGCCGACCTGTGGACCGCGACCCTGAACGAGCCCATGCGCGACAGCCTGATGTGGGTCTATGAGGGCCAGACCCAGTACTGGGGCAATGTGCTGTCGGCGCGCTCCAACCTGCACACCAAGCAACAGAGTCTGGACGCCCTGGCCCTGACGGCCGCCGCCTATGACAATCGCCGCGGCCGTGACTGGCGCAACGTCGCCGACACCACCAACGACCCGATCATCGCTGGTCGCAAGCCCCTGTCCTGGCTCTCCTACCAGCGCAGCGAGGACTACTATTCCGAAGGCCAGTTGGTCTGGCTCGACGCCGACACGCTGATCCGCGAAAAGACCGGCGGCAAGAAGTCGCTCGACAACTTCGCCAAGGCCTTCTTCGGGATCGAAAGCGGCTCCTATGTGCCGCGCACCTACACGTTCGAGGACGTAGTCAAGACCCTGAACGACGTCACGCCCCACGACTGGGCTGGCTTCCTGAAGACCCGGATCGAGGGCGTGTCGGAAAAGGCCCCGCTGGATGGGATCACCCGCGGCGGCTACAAGCTGGTCTATTCAGACACTCAGAGCGAGTACAACAAGACCGCCGAAACCCGGGCCAAGAACACCAGCCTGGCCTATTCGCTAGGCCTGACGGTGGGCGCCGACGGCGTGCTGACCGACGTCCAGTGGGGCGGTCCGGCCTTCAAGGCGGGCCTCACCCAGGGCCTGACCCTGGTGGCCGTCAATGGCGAGACCTTCGACGGCGACAAGCTGAAGGACGCGGTCAAGGCCGCCGCCAAGCCGGAGGGCCAACTGGTCGAGCTGCTGGTCAAGGAAGGCGCGCGCTACCGCATGGTCAAGATCGACTATCGCGGCGGCCTGCGCTATCCGCGCCTGGAACGCATCGCTGGAACACCCGCGCGGCTGGATGACATTCTGGCGGCGCGAAAATAGTCGCGGAAACAGGGCCCTAGAGCATTTTCCGTAAAGTGTGAAACGGTTATCGGATCGAAAAATGCTCTAAACTTCTGATTTGGAGCCCTTTTCGCCCGACCCTGATGAAGCCATCAGGTCGGAAAGGGCTCTAGAGAAAAAGTCGGGAATCCGGCCCCCCGCGACAATATGTTAAGGTGCCGCTGCCCGCGGTTGGGCGTAGGGTCGTGCTGTTCAGGGTCCTCCAACCTGCGAACATCTCCAAAGTTGAAGGGCCCGTCATGCCCAGGCGGGCCCTTTTTCTTGGGCGCTTGTTCCGTTAGCCCACGCCTTGACGACATGCCCTTGCCGGGTGACTGATTTGCCCCCGCCAGTTGCGGGATCGTTCAGTCGCAGGGGCCCTTTGCATGTCGAAGTTCGACCGTCGTCAGATCATGATGGGGGCGGCCGCGACCGCGCTCTCCACCGCGCTTCCCGTCCAGGCAGCCGAAGCCAAGGTGGAGCTCTACAAGCTGTTCGACGCCTTCTTCGACGAGGACCTGTCCGACAGTCCCGAACAGGCCACCAATCTGGGTCTCGACACCGGCGCCCATGCCGGCGCGCGGAGCAAGCTGGGCGACCGCTCGACCGCTGCCTGGATCAAGGACCGCGCCGAGCCCGGCAAGCGCGTCCAGCGCCTGAAGGCCATCGACCGCAAGGCGCTCTCCGGCGATGACGCCGTCAACTACGACACCGCCATGTTCCAGTACGAGAGCCGCGCGGCGGTCGCTGGCTTCGACTACGGCGCGATCAGCCGGCCCTATGTTATCACCCAGTATTACGGGGCCTATTCCTCAACGCCCAGCTTCCTGGACACCAAGCACAAGATCGCCTCGGCCGCCGATGCCGAAACCTTTCTGGCCCGCATGGCTGCGTTCGGCACCGTGCTGGACGAGGAAAGCGAGCGGTTCGCCGCCGACGCCGGCAAGGGGGTGATCCCGGCCGATTTCATGCTCGACAAGGCCATCGCCCAGCTGGGCAAGTTCCGCGCCCTACCGGCCGACCAGAACGTGCTGGTCGCCTCCCTGGCCCGCCGCGCCAAGCCTTACGGCGACTATGAAGGCAAGGCCGCGGCCCTGCTGGCCGGGACGGTGCATCCCGCCCTCGACCGGCAGATCGAGGTGCTGAAAGCCGCCCGCATTAAGGCCACTCACGACGCGGGCTTGAACCGCCTGAAGGACGGCGACGCCTATTACGCGGCTCTGCTGAAGATCTACACGACCACGGACATGACCGCCGACCAGATCCACCGCCTGGGCCTGGAGGAGGGCGCCGAGATCAGCGCCAAGATGGACGCCATCCTGCGCAAGCGCGGCCTGACCCAAGCCAGCGTCGGCGCGCGGGTGGCCTCGCTGAATACCGACCCGACCCAGACCTATCCCAATACCGACGAAGGCCGCGCCCAGATGCTGGCCTACTGCAACAAGCTGATCGCCGACCTGGCGCCGCAGCTGCCCAAGTGGTTCGGCGTCACGCCCAAGACCCCGGTCGAGGTGCGGCGCATCCCGGCCTATACCGAGGCCGGCGCGGCGGGCGGTTATTATGAGCGGCCCGCGCTGGACGGCTCGCGGCCGGGCGCCTTCTATATCAACCTGCGCGACACGGCCGAACGTCCGCGCTGGTCGCTGCCGACCCTGACCTATCACGAGGCCGCGCCGGGCCATCACTTCCAGCTGGCGCTCGTCGCAGAAAGCAGTCTGCCGCGCCTGCGCCAGAACATGGGCTTCTCGGCCAATACCGAGGGCTGGGCGCTGTATGCCGAGCAGGTGGCCATGGAGATGGGCGTCTACGAGAACGACGACCTTGGTTTGCTGGGCATGTATCAGGCCCGTCTGTTCCGCGCGGCCCGCTGCGTGGTCGACACCGGCATCCACACCAAGGGCTGGAGCCGCGAAAAGGCCATCGCCTACATGATGGAAACCGGCGGCGAGCCTGAAGGCCGCATCACCAGCGAGGTCGAACGCTACTGCGCCAATCCGGGTCAGGCCTGCTCGTACAAGGTCGGCCACACGGTCTGGGCCAAGGCCCGCGAACGGGCCAAGGCGCGGCTGGGCGCCAGGTTCGACATCCGGCGGTTCCACGACGCGGGCCTGCTGGTCGGGCCTGTGCCGCTGACGGTGCTGGATCGAGTGATCGACGGGTGGGAGGGGTAGGGGCGCGAGCAAAATCCCGACCCCCGTCAAGGTTGTGCAAAGTCCATACCCTGTATTCGGGATTGCCCGATCCATCGGAAGGCCGATTTTCCGGCCATTGCATTTCGCAATTTACGGGAGAATTCCGATGTCCGACGTCGATACCCAGGAGGCGTTGAGCGCCTTGCTCGCAGCTGCCCCTCCACATGCGCGCGACGAACTTCGGAAGACGGCCGAAGCTCTATTTTGCGCCCCACCTGAGGATGAGGCCAAGGCGCATATGGAAACCATTCGCACGCTGCTGGCCGGCGAAATGCGGGCCTCGGCTGTCAGCGACTGCATGGTCGAGGCCGAAGAGGTCTGCGCCGTGAAGCACGACAGCACGGGCGTCCCTTATTATGTCTGCTGGGTGGCGCGCGTCGCGGGCTGCACGTCGGCCCGCTAGCCTTGAAGTGGTCGAGGAGCCGGCGAGACCTGTCGCCGCGCTCCTCGCAACCCAAATGAGACCGGTACCATTCTTTGCTTGAGTGGTCTGGCAACCTCCCGCATAGTCGTCGCCAAGGCAGGCTTTGACCCGCCACCCAATGACGCGACCTCCGGGGAAACGAACCAGATGACCCAAGCCATCACCCGCCGCC
This sequence comes from Caulobacter sp. DWR1-3-2b1, assembly GCF_049895765.1. Lineage (NCBI taxonomy): Bacteria > Pseudomonadati > Pseudomonadota > Alphaproteobacteria > Caulobacterales > Caulobacteraceae > Caulobacter > Caulobacter sp. DWR1-3-2b1. Next base: position 97,106 of record NZ_JAFCSZ010000004.1, on the reverse strand, counting down.
TGTTCGGCGCGAGCCTCGCCGCCATCGCCGCCGCGACCTCCCCCGGCCTGTCGTTCGCCGCGCCCAAGGCTTCTGGCGACAGGCCGCTCTACAAGGATCCGACCCAGAGCGTCGACGCCCGGGTCAAGGACCTGCTCTCCCGCATGACGGTCGAGGAAAAGGCCGCCCAGCTGATCGGCATCTGGCTGACCAAGGCCGCTATCCAGACGCCGGAGGGCGAGTTCTCGCCCGAGGCGGCCGGCAAGAGCTTCCCCAACGGTCTGGGCCAGATCTCGCGCCCGACCGACCGTCGGGGCCTCAAGCCCGCCACCGTGGTCGACGCCGCCGCCGGGGCCGAGGACGGCACCAAGGGCCGCAACGCCAGGGACACCGCTCGCTACACCAACGCCGCCCAGAAGTGGTCGATGGAGAAGACCCGCTTGGGCATCCCCATGCTGATGCACGACGAGGCCCTGCACGGCTATGTGGCCCGCGACGCCACCAGCTATCCGCAGGCCATCGCCCTGGCCTCGACCTTCGACGTCGAGCTGGTCGAGAAGATTTTCTCGATGGCCGCTAAAGAGATGCGCGCGCGCGGCTCCAACATGGCCCTGGCCCCCGTGGTCGATGTGGCCCGCGATCCGCGCTGGGGCCGGATCGAGGAGACCTATGGCGAGGACCCGCACCTGTGCGCCGAGATCGGCCTGGCCGCCATTCGCGGCTTCCAGGGCAAGACCTTGCCCTTGGCCAAGGACAAGGTGTTCGCCACCCTCAAGCACATGACCGGTCACGGCCAGCCCGAGAACGGCACCAATGTCGGCCCGGCCCAGATCGCCGAGCGGACCCTGCGCGAGAACTTCTTCCCGCCGTTCGAGCGGGCGGTGAAGGAGCTGCCGGTCCGGTCGGTAATGCCATCCTATAACGAGATCGACGGGGTGCCCTCGCACGCCAGCCGCTGGCTGCTGACCGACATCCTGCGCGATGAATGGGGCTATCAGGGCTCTGTCCAGAGCGACTATTTCGCGATCAAGGAACTGGCCGGCCGCCACAAGATGACCGATAGCATGGCCGACACCGCCGTGATGGCGATCAATGCCGGCGTCGATGTTGAGCTGCCGGATGGCGAGGCCTATGCCCTGCTGCCGCAACTGGTGAAGGAAGGCCGCGTCTCGCTGGCCCAGGTCGACGCCGCCGTCGCCCGGGTGCTGACGATGAAGTTCGAGGGCGGCTTCTTCGAAAACCCCTATGCCGACGAGAAGACCGCCGAGGCCAAAAACAACACGGCCGAGGCCATCGCTCTGGCCCGCGAGGCCGCCCGCAAGTCCGTCGTGCTGTTGAAGAATAACAAGGGCCTGCTGCCGCTGAACGGCAAGGCGATCAAGCGCATGGCCCTGCTTGGCACCCACGCTCGCGACACCCCGATCGGCGGCTATTCCGACGAGCCCAAGCATGTGGTCTCACTGCTGGAAGGCCTGACCGCCGAGGCCAAGGCCCAGGGTTTTGCTCTGGACTATGCCGAAGCCGTGCGGATCACCGAGCGCCGGGTCTGGGCCGCCGACGAGGTCAAGCTGGTCGACCCGGCGGTCAACGCCAAGCTGATCGCCGAAGCCGTCGAGGTGGCCAAGAAGGCCGATGTGGTGGTCATGGTGCTGGGCGACAACGAGCAGACCAGCCGCGAGGCCTGGGCCGACAACCACCTGGGTGACCGCAACGATCTCGACTTGATCGGCCAGCAGAACGACCTGGCCAAGGCGATCTTCGACCTGGGCAAGCCCACGGTGGTGTTCCTGCTGAACGGCCGCCCGCTGTCGATCAATCTGCTGGCCGAGCGCGCCGACGCCATCATCGAGGGCTGGTATCTGGGCGAGCAGACCGGAACCGCCGGCGCCGACATCCTGTTTGGCCGCGCCAATCCGGGCGGCAAGCTGCCCGTCAGCATCGCCCGCAACGTCGGCCAGCTGCCGATCTACTACAACCGCAAGCCCACCTCGCGCCGGGGCTATCTGTTCGACGAAAAGACCAGCCCGCTCTATCCGTTCGGTTTCGGCCTCTCCTACACCACCTTCGACATTTCGGGCCCCCGACTGGCCAAGGCCAGCATCGGTCAGGGCGAAAAGGTGAAGGTCGAGGTCGATGTCACCAACACCGGCAAGCTCGCTGGTGACGAAGTGGTCCAGCTCTACATCCACGACATGGCCGCTTCGGTGACCCGTCCGCTGCTCGAGCTGAAGCACTTCAAGCGCGTGACGCTGGCGGCCGGCGCCAAGACCACCGTGACCTTCGAGATCGCACCGTCGGACCTGTGGTTCTGGAACCTGGAGATGAAACGCGTGGTCGAGCCGGGCGCGTTTGAGATCATGGTCGGGCCGAACTCGGTGGATCTGAAGAAGGTCACGCTGACGGTCGTTTGATCCGACACAGCTCGGCGACAACAAACATCCGCTCTCCCCGGCGAAAGCCGGGGCCCAGATCGGACCCGCGAACATCGGCGGATTTGATCGAGGCTTGAGGGCGCATCAGCCCCAAGGGCTCAGGATGAAGCTGTGCCCCGGCCTTCGCCGGGGAGAGCGGAGTAGATAGGGATCACCATGCGCCGCCTGACTTCGGGCCTGATCGCCGCCGCTCTACTGGCCAGCCCCGCCGCCGCCCAGGACCTCCTCAACGCCCTGTTCTCCGACCACGCGGTGATCCAGCGCGACCGTCCGCTGCCGGTGTTCGGAACCGCCAGGCCGGGCGAGGCGGTCACCGTCGCCTTCGCCGGCAAGACCGCGACCGCCACGGCCGGCCCCGACGGCGCCTGGCGTCTCGATCTGCCCGCCACCCCGGCCGGCGGCCCCTACGACCTGACCGCCACCACACCCTCCAAGACCCAGACCGTCCGCGACGTGCTGGCCGGCGATGTGTGGCTGTGCTCGGGCCAGTCGAACATGGAGATGCAGGTCCAGGCCTCCGGCGACGCCTGGAACCAGATCAACAACGGCGCGCCCAACGACACTATCCGGATGGCGACCATCGAAAAGGCCGACGGCCGCGCGCCCAAAGCCGCCTTCGCCAAGCCGCCGGTCTGGAAGCCGACCACCAAGGAAACGGTCGGGTCGTTCTCGGCCACCTGCTTCTATTTCGCCCGCGAGCTGCAGAAGACCCGGACTGTGCCACTGGGCCTGGTCCACGCCTCGTGGGGCGGGTCGGGCATCGAGGCCTGGATGAGCCCGGCCGCCCTGCGCAAGGTCGGTGGCTATGACGAAGCCATCGACATTCTGAACCTGTCGATCACCGACCCCGTCGCCGCCAGCCGCCGCTGGGGCGAGACGATCAAGGCCTGGTGGACGCCCAAGCATCCGGGCGAGGCGGCTGTCGCGCCCTGGCTCGGCGGGGGGACCGGCACCGGCGCGTGGACTGCCGCGCCCAGAGGCCTGGGCATCTGGGAACGATGGGGCGTTCCGGCCTTGGCCGAGTTCAACGGCGTCGTCTGGTTCAAGACCGAGGTCGTGCTGACCGCGGCTCAGGCCCGTCAGGCCGCCACCCTGAGCGTCGGCCAGGTCGACGAGATGGACACCACCTATCTCAACGGTGTCGGCGTTGGCGCGACCTCCGGTGCGTGGCTGGACCGGTCCTATCCGCTGGCCGCTGGAGCGCTGAAGGCGGGCAGAAACACCATCGTGGTTGGCGTCTACGACACCTACGCCAATGGCGGAATGTATGGTGATCCCTCGAAAAGAGCGCTGGTGCTGGCCGATGGGTCGCGTCTGCCGCTGGAGGCCTGGACCTATCGCATCGAACCCCGGGTCGGCGCCGACCCGCCGCGTGCGCCTTGGGACACCCTGGCCGGGGTCTCAACCCTCTATAACGGCATGCTCGCGCCGATGGGGCCTTACGCCTATTCGGGCCTGGCCTGGTATCAGGGCGAGACCAATGTCGGTCGCGACCAGACCTATGCGCCACTGCTGACCGCCTTCATCGCCGAGCGGCGCGCGGGTATGGCGCCGGATATACCGGTGGTGGTGGCCCAGCTCGCCAGCTACGGCGCGTTCGCGACCACGCCAGGCGCCTCGGGCTCGGCGTCCCTGCGGGAGGCCCAGCGCCGGGCCGTCGCCGCCGACGCTCGCGCGGGCTTGGCCGTGACCACCGACATCGGCGACCCCTTCGACATCCACCCCGCCAACAAGCAGGAGGTCGGCCGCCGCTTGGCCCTCGCCGCCCGCCGCATCGCCGGCGAGGCGGTGACTACGGGTCCGGCGCCGGATTCGGCCAGGCGGGCAGGGGACACGGTCGTCGTGACCTTCGACCAGATTGGGGGGACTCTGGTCTCGCGCGGCTCTGACGGGGTGATCGGTTTCGAGCTCTGCGACGCCGCCAATGCCTGCCGCTGGGCCGACGCCCGGATCGATGGTGCGACCGTGGTTCTGGCCGTTCCGACCGGCGCACCCGCCGCCAAGGTGCGGTTTGCATGGGCAGATAGCCCGACCTTCAATCTTTTCGACAGCGCGGGTTTGCCGGCCGTGCCGTTCGAGATGGATGTGCGACCGTGACCCTTATCCCCGCTCTCCCCGGCGAAGGCCGGGGCCCAGCTTCATCGGAAGCCTTTGGGGGTGACTCGCCTGCGGGCGGAGTGAAAAACAAAGGGGTTCGTGGGTTCGATCTGGACCCCGGCCTTCGCCGGGGAGAGCGGGACAGAGGGATCTGGCCGGCGATATCGGCCTTGGTCCTCGCCGCAGCGCTCGCCACCGCCGTCGCTCTGCTCGTCCCGACCGCCGCCCGCGCCGCCGAACCCGCCGCCGTCACCGCAACCATCACCCCTGGCGCCTTCCCCCTGATCCGCGCCGGCCAGCCCGCCCGGATCGAGGCCGACGTCACCGACCACCCCGGCGCGCTGCGCGCCATCGCTGATCTCAAGGCCGATCTCGCCAAGCTCTCCGGCGCCCAGACCCCCGCCAAAGACGCCCCGGTCGTCATCATCGGCACCATCGGCAAGAGCGCCGCCATCGACGCCCTGATCGCGTCCGGCAAGCTCGACGTCTCCAAGGTCACCGGCCAGTGGGACGGCTTCGTGCAGCAGGTGATCGACAACCCGCGACCCGGCCTGGAGCAAGCCCTCATCATCGCCGGCGCCGACAAGCGCGGCACGATCTATGGCGCCTACGACCTGTCCGAGCGGGCCGGCGTCTCGCTCTGGACCTGGTGGGCCGACGCGCCGGTCATCGTCCGCAAGGACGCCTTCGTGTCCCCCGGCGCCAACGTCCAGAAGCCCAGGGTCAAGTACCGGGGCATCTTCCTCAACGACGAGAACCCGGCCCTGTATGGCTGGGCCAACAAGACCTTCGGGGGCTTCAATCACGCCTTTTACGAGCGGGTCTATGAGCTGACCCTGCGCCTGAAGGGCAACTATCTGTGGCCGGCGATGTGGGGCAAGGCGCTGTATGACGACGACCCGCTGAACGCCCCTCTGGCCGACGAGATGGGCGTGGTGATCGGCACCTCGCACCACGAGCCGATGATGCGGGCTCACATAGAGTGGGAGCGCCATGGCTCCGGCCGCTGGGACTATGCGAAGAACCCAGAAAAGCTGCGCGACTTTTGGCGCGAGGGCATCACCCGGAAGGGCGGCAACGAGAGCCTGGTCACTGTCGGCATGCGCGGCGACGGCGACGAGCCGATGAGTGAAGGCACGGCCACCCAGCTGTTGGAAACCATCGTCGCCGACCAGCGCAAGATCATCAGCGAGGTGACGGGCAAGCCACCCGAAAAGACGCCGCAGGTCTGGGCGCTCTACAAAGAAGTTCAGGATTATTACGACGCCGGCATGCGCGTGCCTGACGACGTGACCCTGCTGTTCGCCGACGACAACTGGGGCAACATTCGCCGTCTTCCGGAACCGGGCAAGACGCGGCCGGGCGGCTACGGCGTCTACTACCACTTCGACTATGTGGGTGGCCCCCGGAACTACAAGTGGCTCAACACCAACCAGATCGAGCGCGTGTGGGAGCAGATGAAGCTGGCCGACGACTACGGCGCCGACCGGCTTTGGATCGTCAATGTGGGCGACCTGAAGCCCATGGAGCTGCCGACCGAATTCTTCCTCGACTACGCGTGGAACCCCGACGCGATCCCGCTGGAAAAACTGCCGACCTACACCCGCGACTGGGCGGCGGCGCAGTTCGGGTCCGACCACGCGACCGAGATCGCGGCCCTGCTGGACGGCTACACCAGGCTCAATGCGCGTCGAAAGCCGGAGCTGATCGACCCCTCGACCTTCAGCCTGGTCCATGACCGCGAGGCCGAGCGGGTCGAGGCTGAATGGGCCGACCTGGAGCGCCGCGCCGACGCGGTGCGGGCTCTCCTGCCCAAGACCGCCGACGACGCCTTCTTCCAACTGGTCTGGTTCCCGGTGAAGGCCAGCGCCAACCTGACCCGGCTCTACATCGCCGCCGGTCGCAACCGGCTCTATGCGGCGCAGGGGCGTCTCGGAGGAGCCTACGTCCAGGCCGACCTGGTCGAGACCCTGTTCAAGCGGGACGCTGAACTCACCCGCCAGCACGACGCCATCGCTGGCGGAAAGTGGATCCACATGATGGACCAGACGCACATCGGCTACACCAGCTGGCAACAGCCCGACCGCAACACCATGCCCGCCGCCGTGCGGCCCAGCCCGCCGCGCGCACCGCTGGCCAGGATCGGCGTGGCGATCGAAGGGCGAGAGGCGGCAGTGGCGGGAGCGGCCGAGCTACCTGTTCTGCACCGCTACGGCGCCCCCTCACGCTGGATCGACGTTTTCGATACAGGCTTCTCGCCGGCGACGTTCGAGGTCTCGACGAGCGCACCCTGGCTGAAGGTCGCGCGCGGGGCGCCCGATCCGCATGGCGACGCGCGGCTTGAAGTCTCGGTGGACTGGGCCGTGGCCCCGAAGGGTCTGGCCTGGGCGCCGATCACCATCAAGGGCGTGACGAATAGCTTCACGATCACCGCCGTGAGTGACAATCCCTCGCGCCAGCCGGCCAAGGGCGCCTTCGTCGAAGCCGGCGGGATCGTCGCCATCGAGGCGCAGCACCACGCCCGCGCGACGTCGGTCGATGGCGTGACCTGGAAGACCATCCCCAATCTGGGCCGCACCCTGTCTGGCGTCGCGGCCTATCCCACGACGGCGGGGCCCAGCGTTCCCGGCAAGGGGCCGGCCCTGGACTATCTGATCGACTTCGAGAAGGCCGGCCCGACTGACCTGACGGTCTTCGTCTCGCCCAGCCTCGATTTCTGGGGCGACAAAGGCCTGCGCTACGCCGTCTCCCTCGACGATGCGCCGCCGGTGACCGTCAACATCATGCCCGACCCGTCCGAACGCGCCTGGAACACCGCCGTGGCTGACAATGTCCGCGTTCTGACGACCCGGCTGGAAGTCCCCTCGGCCGGTCCACATCGCGTGAAGCTGTGGCGCGTGGATCCGGGCGTGGTGTTCCAGCGGCTGGTGCTGTCGCGCGGGCCGCTGTCGGGCAGCTATCTGGGGCCAGTAGAGAGCGTTCGGCGGTAGGCCGACATCGGCTGGATTGCTCTACTTGCGTACTGCTCTAGCTTCGGCGCCGTTGACGTAGAGCGTCAGCCAGCCGGCCGGTCCGCCCCCGGGCTCGAACGTCACCCGCGCGTCCTGACCATGGAGATAGAACCTGTCCAGGGCCTCGGACAGGATGTTGGTCGCGGGAAAGCCGGCGACCTCCAGCAGCACGCCGTCCTCGTCCTCCCCGATCGTCACGGTCTTGCCGTCCGGCAGGCTGTAGGCCCCGAAATAGCGGCGGATCTGCTCGGGCTTCAAGGTGATCGGCGAGGGGCGCTTGATCGGCGCCGCGCGCGGCAGAAGAAATGGCAAGGCCGCCGACATCACCAGCGGATAGTAAGAGATGTGCTGCTCGCCCGCGAAGGCCTGGGTTCTCAGCGTCAGATGGTCCGGATCGCCTGACAACGCAGCCGACACCTTGGTCCCGCCGTCGATCATGTACGCGTCCTCGGCCGCGCCCCAGGCGACGAAGGCCTTGCGGCCACCAGCCTTGGCGCGGACCGCCTTCAGCCGCTGGATCACGCCGGGATCGGCCCAGACCGAGGGGCTGGCGATCAGGTACCCGCTGAAGCCGTCGGGCCGGTCGGCCAGCACGTTGGCGGTGAAGATCCCCGACAGGGAATGGCCAAAAAGCACGGCGGCCTTGGGGTCTAGCGGATAGCGGGCCTCCATGAACGGCTTCAGCTCCTCCAGCAGGAAGGCGCGGAACGCCGCCCCACCGCCGCCCTCGGCCACCGTACCGTCGGGACGTGTTCCGGGACCAAACAGCAGGTCAGTTTCACGCATGGAGGGGCCGTCGGGTGGATAGTTGATCGCGATGATGTAGGCCGGCGCCATGGACCCTGCGCCACCGAGCAACCACCCCGTCGGACCCGCGATGTCGTAGCCGCCGTCCAGCACATAGACCGCCGGCGCAGTCTGGCCGGGCAGGATCGGCGGGGTGTGAGGCGTCGTGACCTGTATGGCGAAGTCACGACCCACCCGCCTGGAGTGAACGATTAGCTGCACGGCGCGGCTTTGCGAGGCGGGCCCCTCGGAGACGATCTTCAGCGGCGGCAGCGGTTCGGCGCAGACGCCCGGCGTCAAGGCCAGGCTAGCGAGGCCAGCTATCGCCCAGATCCTGAAGGTCATTTCCTGCTCCGACATCGCGAACAGTCGGATATTGGATTACGCCTGTAGTCTGAGTCAATGGTGCGGACAGGCGGCGTTCTACTTTTGGGGCGACGAGGGTCTGCGCTCCGCCCTCTCGATCGACAACGCGCCGCCGATAACGGGTCGCGGGGCCGCTGCCCGGGAGCTATCTGGAGCCGGTGGGGAGCGTGCGGCGATAGAATTTATGGCTGTAAACTTTTCGTAGCGATCTGGCCTCTTGCCCGCTATCCTTGCACAGGAGGCGACGATGACCCGTAACGGATTGATCGGTGAGCTGCGGGTCGCCGCTCGGCCCAGGCCTGCGAAGCTGGCGGCGTGGATAGCCTTCGCGGTCTTGCTCGCACTGACCCTGGTCGGCGCCGTGGTCTTCAGACAACTCCAGGCCGACGCAGAGCAAGCCGCCGCGTGGAGCCTGCACCACCCGCCCTGTCCCCTCGCGGACAATCAAGCCCTGCACGGAGGGCGTCCGCCGATGGCGGCGAGCTATGGCGGCGCAAGGTTCGACCGCCGCTCGGGCTTCATCCAGTGCGTCCGCCGCCGCTATGACCTTGGTCATGGCCGCAAGGACTACGCGGTCTGCCAATTCAGCAGCCCTCAAGCCGTCAGGGTCACGATCGGTGGAACAGAGACCGTCTTTACTCAGCCTGTGGGCCGCTCGCTGCGCGTCGCCATCGCCGACAGAGGGCCAATCTGCGTCCTGATCGACAGACTGCCGCTGAGGTGACCACCGCCACATGGCGTCGCCGGGCGGGCCGTAGCGGCATGCGGCGGGAGGCGTCAGGTCGCCGGCGTAACGAGCGAATAGCTCGTGCTGCGTCCGCCAGCCGCGTCCCTTGTCAGGACGCCCCGCTTCAGCAGATTGTCGATGTCGCGCCCGGCGGTGTCTTGCGAGCACTTGGCGATGGCGGCCCATTTGGATGAGGTTAGCTTGCCCTCGAATCCGTCGAGCAGGCGGCTCAGCATGACGCGCTGTCGTTCGTTGAACGTTTCCCGCGCATGGCTTTCCCAGAAACGCGCGGCGTCGAGTACAACGCCGAGGACGCCGTCCGCGCCGTCGAAAGCCCGGTCGAGGCATCCCAGGAACCATTCAAGCCAAGCGGTGATGTCCAGATCGCCCTTCTGGGCCGACCCCAGCCGGGCATAGTAGTCCTTCCGCTCCAGCTGGATCTGCGCCGACATGCTGTAAAGCGTCGCGGGCTGGCCTCGCATGGCAACAGTCATCGCCGCACAAAATGCGGAGAATAATGAGGCCATTCTCCGCATTGTGGTGGGGACCGTCAGAGACCTAGATCGCCACCCGCTTGGCGATGGCGCTGCGGCGGGCGCTGGTTTCCTGCTGGGCGCGCTGGACGGCTTCGGTCTCGGTGGCGTGCAGCAGGTGTTCGATCACCCGTTCCAGGTGGTCGCGCATGGCTTGGCGAGCAGCGTGCGGGTCGCGGGCCTTGAGCGCATCGACCACGCGGCGGTGCTCGTTGATGCGCGGCTCCAGGCCCATGCCGCGCGCCCGGGCCAGGATGTTGCGGGCCAAGGGCGAGCGGTTGCGCCAGTCCCACAGGTTCTCGATGGTGGCGATGATCGCGCCGTTGCCGGTGGCCCGGGCGATGATCATGTGAAACTCGCGGTCGGCTTCCTCGCCGGCAATCTCTTCTTCCTCGTGCATGCGCACCATCAGGGCTTCCAGCTGCGCCAGCTGGTCGTCGTCGATGCTGGTGGCGGCCAGGGCGGCGGCCTCGCCCTCGAACAGACGGCGGGCCTCGATCAGTTCGAAGGCGCCGATCTCGAAGTCGACCTCGCTGGTCGGGGCGGCTGGACGGGCATTGCTGGTGACATAGATGCCAAGGCCGTGGCGGGCCTCGATCATGCCCAGCATTTCCAGGGCGATCATCGCCTCGCGAAGGGTGGGGCGGCTAACCCCGAACTGCTCGGCCAGTTCGCGCTCGGTCGGCAGGCGGTCGCCAAGCTTGTATTGTCCGGCCTCGATGGCGCCGGCCACGGTGTCGGCGATACGACGATAGAGCTTGACGTTATCGGCCATGGACGGGTGCTTGGTCTCGGGGTGGCGCTGGGGCCGGGTCAGATCGGTTTCACCTCAAGTATCACGCAGATTCTCCCACTTCGCTCGCCTTTTCACCGGTGGTGGCCCGTTTTGCTGGCCGATCACCAATCGTGCATCGAGCCGTCTTCCCGCCGGGCGATCGGCAGATAGGCGCGCTTGTAGGGATGGCCGGCGGCCAGGGTCTCGTCGATATCCACGCCCAGGCCCGGCACCTCGCCCGGGTGCAGCATGCCGTCGCTGAAGGTGTAGGCGTGGGGGAAGACCGCGTCCGTCTCGGGCGTGTGGCGCATATATTCCTGGATGCCGAAATTGGGGATCGACAGGTCGAAATGCAGGGCCGCGGCCATGCTGACCGGCGACAGGTCGGTGGCCCCGTGGCAGCCGGTGCGGACGTTGTAGATCTCGGCAAAGCTGGCGATCTTGCGCAGGTGGGTGATGCCGCCGGCATGGACCACCGTGGCGCGGATATAGTCGATCAGCTGGTCCTGGATCAGGCTCTTGCAGTCCCACAGCGAGTTGAACACCTCGCCCACGGCCAGGGGGGTGGTGGTGTGCTGGCGGACCAAGCGGAAATTGTCCTGGTTCTCGGCCGGGGTGCAGTCTTCCATCCAGAACGGACGGTAGGGCTCCAGGTCCTTGCCCAGGCGACTGGCCTCGATGGGGGTCAGGCGGTGGTGGACGTCGTGCAGCAGGTGGACGTCCCAGCCCAGGCGCTCGCGGGCAGCCTTGAAGAGCTCAGGCGCGGCCCGCAGGTACTTTTCCGTGGACCACAGGGTTTCCTTGGGCAGGTCGCTGTCGGCCGGCTCGTAGAAGAACTTGTCCTTGGAGACGCCGTAGGTGCCCTTCATGCCGGGCACGCCCGACTGCAGGCGAATGGCCTTGTAGCCCTGCTCGACATAGACGGCGGCGTTGTCGAGGGTCTCCTCGATCGTCTCGCCATTGGCGTGGCCATAGACCATCGCGCCCGTGCGGCACGCGCCGCCCAGCAGCTGATAGACCGGCAGGCCGGCCACCTTGCCCTTGATGTCCCACAGCGCCATGTCGACCGCCGCGATGGCCGACATCGTCACCGGACCCCGACGCCAGTATGCGCCCTTGTAGAGGTACTGCCAGACGTCCTCGATCTGGTGGGCCTCGCGGCCGATCAGGCAGGGGATGACGTGTTCGGTCAGATAGGCTTCGACCGCCAGTTCGCGGCCGTTCAGCGTGGCGTCGCCAATGCCGTAGGTCCCGTCCTCGGTGACGATCTTCAGCGTGACGAAGTTGCGCCCCGGGCAGGTCACGATGGTCTTGGCGGCGATGATCTTGGACATGAACATCGGTTTAACGGTGGAGAATGGGTTGTCAACCCAATGGTCAGACCACTACATGTCGGTGTCTCGACCTCTGCAGCGAAACGGCTCGGAGTTACAAACGACCGCTCTCCCCGGCGAAAGCCGGGGCCCAGATCGAACCTGCCGGCGATGGGGACGTGGCGATGCCGATGGCGCGTCGCGACCCACCTCTCGGGGTGAATCTGGGTCCCGGCTTTCGCCGGGGAGAGCGGAAGGAAATAGTCTGGGAGTAAACGATGCGCCTGCTGACTGTGATGTGTGTGCTGGCCGGCCTTGCCCTGGCTCCCGCAGCAAAGGCCGAGGACGGCCATGACCTTTGGCTGCGCTACAGACCGGTCGAGGGCCCCGCCCGGGCGCCCTACGCCGCCGCCGGAACGGCCGTGGCGCCGACGGCCCGGACCCCGACCCTGTCCATCGCCCATGCCGAGTTGGAACGCGGTCTTTCGGGCCTGCTGGGCGCCGCGCCGATGGTCGCCGAGGCCGGCAGCCGAGATGGCGTCATCCTGATCGGCACGCCGGCGACCTCGCCCGCCATCGCCGGTCTTGCCCTGCCGATGAAGGACGCCGGCGACGAGGGCTATCTGATCCGCACGGTCAGCATCGATGGCAAGCAAACCACCGTGATCGCCGCCAACCGCGAGGTCGGCGTGCTGTACGGCGTATTCCGCTATCTGAGCCTGATACAGACCCGCCAGCCTGTGGATAGGCTGGCCATCGCCTCGGCGCCCAAGGTCGGCCTACGGATGCTGAACCACTGGGACAATCTGGATCGCACGGTCGAGCGCGGCTATGCGGGCCAGTCGATCTGGGACTGGTGGAAGCTGCCTGACCATGCCGACCCCCGCTATGCCGAATACGCCCGCGCCAACGCCTCGCTGGGCATCAACGGCACGGTGCTGAACAACGTCAATTCCAAGTCTCTCAGCCTGACGGCGCCCTGGATCGCCAAGGCCGGCGCCCTGGCCGATGTGTTCCGTCCCTATGGGATCAAGGTCTATCTGTCGGCCCGCTTTTCCTCGCCCATCGAGATTGGCGGGCTGAAGACCGCCGACCCGCGCGACCCAGCGGTGAAGGCGTTCTGGAAGGCCAAGGCCGACGAGATCTACAAGGTCATTCCAGACTTCGGCGGCTTCCTGGTGAAGGCCAATTCTGAGGGCCAGCCTGGTCCTCAGGACTATGGCGCGACCCATGTGGACGGCGCCAACATGCTGGCCGACGCCATCGGTGGGCGCGGCGTCGTGATCTGGCGGGCCTTCGTCTATTCGCACGAGCAGCCGGATGATCGCGCCAAGCAGGGCTTCTCGGAGTTCAAGCCCTTTGACGGCCACTTCCGAGACAATGTGGTGATCCAGGTCAAGAACGGCGCCATCGACTTTCAGCCGCGCGAGCCCTTCCATCCACTGTTTGGAGCCATGCCGAAATCGAACCTCGGCATGGAGTTCCAGATCACCAAGGAATATCTCGGCTTCGCCACGCACCTGGCCTATCTCGGCCCGATGTACGAGGAGACCCTGCGGGCCGACACCCTGGTCAAGGGCAAGGGCTCGACGGTGGCCAAGGTGATCGACGGCTCGCTGGACGGCCGCAAGCTGACCGTCATGGCCGGGGTCGCCAATATCGGCATGGACAGGAACTGGAGCGGCTCGCACTTCGACCAGGCCAACTGGTACGCCTTTGGCCGCCTGGCTTGGGATCCGGAAGCCTCAACTCGCGACATCGCCGCCGACTGGGCGCGCTTAACTTTTTCCAATGACCAGCGCTTCGTGACACCCGTGGTCGATATGATGATGGTCTCGCGCGAGACGTTGGTCGACTATATGACGCCGCTGGGTTTGCACCACCAGATGGGCCGCAGCCACCACTATGGCCCCGGTCCCTGGGTGAAGGGCGGCGAGCGCGCCGACTGGACCAGTGTTTACTACGCCAAGGCCGGCGCCGACGGCGTCGGCTTTGACCGCACCGCCAAGGGCAGCAACGCCGTAGCCCAGTACGCGCCGCCGGTCGGGGCCTGTTTCGCCAACCTCAAATGCGTCGATGAGAAGGACTTGCTGTGGTTCCACCACCTGTCGTGGGACTACAAACTGAAGTCGGGCCAGACCCTGTGGGACGGCCTCGTCACCCGCTATTCGCGCGGCGTGGCCGGCGTGGACGCCATGGGCGAGACCTGGGCGGACATGTCGCCCTATGTCGACGCCGAGCGCCACGGCCAGGTGAGCAACTTCCTGAAGATCCAGCGCAACGAAGCCCAGTGGTGGCGGGATGCGTCGGTGGCCTATTTTCAGACCTTCTCGAGGCGTCCGCTGCCGGCGGGGGAGAAGGCGCCGCCGCTTTCGCTCGAGGCCTATGAGGCGATGAGCTTTCCTTACGCGCCGGGAATCTAAGCCGCCGCCGGGACGCCCCCTCCGTCACGTCGCGTATCTGCGCCGCGCCACCTCCCCCGCAGGCTTCGATGCGGGGCAGGAAAAGAAGCGTCGCCTCCTGCTCCGTGAAACGGGAGCGTCCGGCGCTGGCCTGAGCACAAGCACAAAAAAACGGCGCATCCCCGGGAAGGAATGCGCCGTGAAAATCACGCGAATCTGGGAAGGTTTTTCGCGCGAAAGACGCCGGGGGGAGAAGTACCCCGCCGCCGCGCGGGGCGACGACGGGGTCGGCGAAACCTAGAACTTGCCGCGGATGCCCAGCATGATCTGACGACCCGGCTGGTAGAAGGTGAAGGCGGCGTTGTCGTACTGGAAGGTGTTGCGCTGCGGCTCTTCGGTGATGTTGATCACGTCCAGGGTCACGCGCGGCGAGGTCGGCAGGTTCTCGAACTGGTAGCTGGCCGAGAGGTCCCATTGGCCGCGAGCATCAGTCCCCAGCTCGGCCAGCGGAATGCCGTTCTGGTTGGGCCCCGAGGAGATCTGGGCGTCGTTCCACACATAGGACAGGCGGACCGTAGCGCCGTGCTTCTCGTAATAGCCGGTGACATTGTAGGCCCAGGGCGAAACGCCCACGGCCTTGGCCGGCGCGCCCGTGCCGCGCGGGTTCTGCTCGACATGGGTGGCGTTGGCGGTGAAGCCCGCGCCGTCGACCACGAAGTCCAGCGGCTGAACCCAGGTGACTTCCTGGCCCTGGATGGTCAGGACGCCGTCGGCGTTGATCTGCTGGCTGACCGTCACGGTGGCGGCGTTGGGACCGCCCCGGTTGGTGATCGCCTGCTGCTGCAGGTTGGTCAGCTGGTCGTAGGGCACGCCCAGTTGCAGGAAGGGGATCGTGTTGTTGCCGCTGATCGTGAAGCCGGTCAGTTCCTTGCGGAACAGGGCCACGCCCACATAGCCCGCGCCGCCCGTGTACCATTCGCCGCCGATGTCGAAATTGTTCGACAGATAGGGCTGCAGGTTCGGGTTGCCCTGGTTGGCCTGCTGGGCCGACGGGTCGCTGAAGGTGGTGCCCGGCAGCATGGCCGAAGGGTTGGCGCGGGTGATGGTGCGCGAGGCGCTCATCCGCAGGATGATGTCTTCCTTCAGGTTCCAGGCCGCGTTGAACGAGGGCAGCATGCCGTCGTACTTGTTGACGCGGCTAAGGAACGAGGTGACGCCGTTCACCGTCTGCGGGCCTTCGATGGTCTGCTCGGTATTGTAGTAGCGCACCCCGCCATTGATGCGCAGGTCGCGCTCCAGCACCTGGGTGACGCCGTTGAACTCGATATAGGCGCCGGTGGTCGTTTCGCGGATGAAGCCCGAGGCCGCGCCGGTGGCGGCCGAGTTGGAGAACGGCGCCGCAGCGTTGAAGGCGGCGTAGTTGGTGGCCGTGAAGATCTTGTCCTTGTCCAGCGTGATGAAGCCGATCGGACCCGGGAGGATGTAGCTGGCCAGGCTGGCCAGCGGAACGGCCGAGCCCGCGCGGCCGTCGCAACCGGGGACCGGGGTCGGGGCCGGGCTCTGCGGGGTGACGCCGCCGCCGCCGCAGGTGAAGGTCTGCCAGCGGGCGCTGTTGTCGATGGCGGTGATCCGACGGCTGACGTCGTCATAGGCGGCGCCGACCCTGAAGTTCATGCCCTTCTCGTCGCCGATCGTCAGGTCGAAATGGGCGCCCTCGGTGGAGGTGACGCGCTTCTCGTTCTGGATGTTGGCGCGGCCGCCGGCCCAGACCCAGCCCAGGGCCGGATCGTTGAGGTTCTTGCTCGGCTTGATCGAGGGACGGTCGCCGCCATTGTTGGCGTAGGTCACCGTCATGCCCTGGCCCAGCGGGCTGTTGAACAGCACGGTCGGGGCTTCGCGGAAGAAGACCGAGCGGCTCCAGTTGATCTGGCCGTCCAGCTTGATCCAGTCGTTCGGACGCCAGGTGAAGCCCGGGTTGAGGTTCAGCACCTCGACGTCTTCTTTATAGGGACGATATTCGAGGAAGAATTGCGAGTTGAGGAAGGTGCCCTCGGTGACGACGTTGTTGCTGTCGACCTTCACGCCCACCGGGACCATGAAGTTGGAGTTGCGCGCCACCCAGTTCATGTCGATCCGCTCGAACTCGCGGCTGGCCTTCGAGTACAGGGTGTCGAGATAGACGTTCACGGCGTCGTTCGGGCGCCATTCCAGCGAGACGACGAACGAGTCTCGGTTGCGCTCGCCCGAGCTCCATGAGTCCCGGCCCAGGCGCGGGATCAGGGCGTCGGACAGTTGAACCAGGCTGGTCCCGGGGTTGAGGGACGCCAGCAAGGCGTTGTCGACCGTCTGGCCGGGCGTCAGGCCATTGCTGGTCACGCCCGCCGGGACCGTCGAGGCCCAGTTGAAGCCGTTGCCGCCGGTGGTGTTGCAGCCCGTGCAGGTCATGTTGGCGTTGGTCCAGCCGATGGTCTCGAAACCGACCGTGGTGGACTTGTTGCGGGCGAAGGCGGCGCCGGCCAGGATGCCGAAATCGCCGACCGGGGTTTCCCAGGTCTTCGAGGCGATCAACGAGCCGCGCGGGCTGATGTCGTCGGCCTGATTGTTCTTGCCGGCCTGGATCGAATAGATCAGCTGGCCCTGCGCCTTGTAGTCGAACGGGCGGGCGCTGCGCATATTGACTACGCCGGCGACGCCGCCCTCGACCTGACCGGCGGTCGGGGTCTTGTGGACATCCAGACGGGTGAACAGCTCGGTCGGATAGAGGTCCAGATCGATTTCGCGGTTCTGGTTCTGGCTGTCGGTGCGGCCCGACGAGGCCACTGCGGCTTGAGCGCCGTTCAGCAGGACCTTGGTGAAGTTGGTGCCCAGACCACGGATGGCGACGTTCAGGCCTTCGCCGTTGATTTCGCGGGTCAGCTGCACACCGGGAATGCGGTTCAGCGACTCGGCGATGTTGGCGTCGGGGAACTTGCCGATGTCTTCAGCGAAGACGGATTCGGTAAAGGTGACGCTCTCGCGCTTGGCGTTGGTGGCGTCGGTCAGGCTCTTGCGGAAGCCGGTAACGACCACTTCTTCGACGGTATCGGCTTCGGCGGCGGTTTGCGCCTGGGCTGCGAAGCCGATGAAGACCGAGGACAGGCAGGTGGCGCTGATCAGGGCCAGGCGACGGCCAGACTGGTGGCGTAAAGATGAAGACATGTTTCTCTCCCCTTGAGACGGCGCTGTGCGCGCTCGTTCGTCCTTGGCCGCAGTGTTTCGATGGTAGCGGTCACAGACGCAGAGGATTACGAGGTAAGGCCTTTTAAGTCAACGTGGTCATACCTTCGAAACCAGGGCTGGTTAGACCATTGCTCCCAGGGTGGGGTATTGCGGTCACGGTTGAGGTTGGCGCGCGTCGACGCTGCCCATTTTCAAGCGGATTGGCGGCTAAGGTCAGACAACGCGTTGGCGAGACTCAGGCCTTGCCGATCAGGCCTGACAGCACCTCGAGATAGGTTGCAAAGGCCTTGCGACCGGCCGGGGTCAGGTGGGCCCGGGTCAGGGGCTTGCGGCCCTGGAAGCTCTTGACGATCTCGACATAGCCCGCCTCCTCCAGCTTGCGCAGATGGATGGAGAGGTTGCCTTGCGTGGCCTCGAGCACGGCTTTCAGCTCGTTGAAGTCGGCGGCCTCGGCGTCGGCGAGATAGGCCATGATCCCCAGGCGCAGGCGCCCGTGGATGGCCTCGTCCAGTTTTGTGACGTCAAAGGCGGCCATCTTGGTCAGACGGCTTTGCGTGCGGCCTGGCGGATCATGATCCAGCCGGGCAGGGCCATGAACAGCAGCAAGGCGAGCCCGGCGGTCAGGCAGTACAGGCCACCGCCGGCCATGAACAGCCAGCCGCCCGAAGCCTGGGTCCTTGGGGTGTCGGTCACCAGGGCGCGGATGAAGGCCAGGTCGTCCTGGGTGTCGCGCAGATCGCTGGTCATGCGGGTTGTCCTTGCAGAGCCTTGCGGGGAGCCTTTGTCTTCTTGCCGTTCAGAATCGCGCCGAGGAACCCGTGTCTTACCAGAAGCTGGCAGGTCGCGAGCGCGATCAGCAGCGTTCCGATCGTGACGATCAGAAACTTGATCGCGGCGGGGGCGGGCAGGTCCAGCACCGCATACTGCAGGGCCAGCACCAGCGGCAGGTGGACGATGTAGATCCAGTACGAAGCGTCGGCTAGGTAACGCCAGGCGGCGCTGGGCGTGTTGAGGAACCGGACGGCAAGACCGATCAAGCCGAAGATCCAGGACCAGACGGCCAGTACATAGGCGGCGGCATAGGCGATCTTCTCACGGCCGGGGACGGAGTCGAGGCGAGGAGCCAGACCCACCGACCACAGGCAATAGCCGGTCAGGGCGCAGGCGAGGGCCAGCTGGATCGGCCACTGGCGCCTTAGGATCTCCAGCAGTTCTTGCTGGCGGTGAAGCAGCCAGCCAAAGCCGAAGGCCATGCCGAAGCCAGCGAGGGCGGCGGTGTTGGGGATTAGACTCATGTCCGGCGTGGGGATGCCGAACCAGTACAGCCAGCTGTTTCGCGAGATCAGGGCGACGAACAGCGGCAGGCTCAGCGCCAGGCCAACCAAGCCAAGGCGCAGAGTCGCGGCCAGGGCCTTGTCGACCATGCTTCGCAAGGCGCCGCCGCCGTCAACCAGGGCGACCAGGCCGCGCAGGGCCAGGGCGACCGGATAGAGGATCAGCAGCAGATATAGGAACCACAGGTGGGTCAGTGGAAAGTTTTGGGCCGTCAGGGGTGGCGTCGGCGGCGGCGGTTTGGTGGCGAGGCTCGGATCGGCCTTCAGGGCCGCCATGATCATGAAGGCGACGATGGCGGCGAAGACCGGCAGCCAGAAGGTCGCCAGGGGCAAGGCGATGCGCTTGAGCCGGTTGCCGACAAACCCCTTCACGCCGCGCCTCTCCAGCAACAGTCGCGCGAAGAAGCCGGCGATGACGAAGAACAGGCTCATGCGGAAGATGTGCGAGACGAAGATTATCGCCCCGATAGCGGGGTCGGAGGTGCTGTCATTGACCACCCAGAAGTGCGGCTGGGTGTAGGCGAAGCCCGCGTGGAACGCCACGCCCAGCAGCAGCGCCCCGGCCCGCAAGACATCCATCGCATGGAAGCGCTCGGCGTCCGGAGCCGTCGAAATCAGAGCGGTCATCACATCCCTCCCAGGCTGAAGCGCCTTGTCGAAGGAATTATGCGCAGACAAGTTTAAAATGTAAACATGTCTATCGGTATTGATCCCCTCTCCCTTGCGGGAGAAGGTGTCGCCGTCAGGCGACGGATGAGGGGTCGTTCGGACAGATCGGGTGAACCCCTCATCCGTCCGCTTCGCGGCCACCTTCTCCCGCAAGGGAGAAGGGATCAGGCCATCGCATCGCAATTCGCGCGGATGAACTCCATATGCCCCGGCATCACCTCGGCCGACTTGGCGATCACCGAGCGGATCTCGGCCATCCGCCGCCGCAGTTCGTCGTCGCTCATCACATCGACCATCGGGTCGTAGCCCTTGGGAACCACCCCCTGGCCGACCATCACCGCGAACCATGAGGTGTCGTTGAACAGCTCCTCGTTCTCTCGGAAGATCCGGCCGTAGCTCTCGAACACCGCCATCTTTTCGGCCAGGTAGTCGGGAACCGGCATCTCGCGGACATAGTCCCAATAGGGCGTGTCGTTCCGGGTCGTGGCCTTGTAGTGCAGAATGAGAAAGTCGCGGACCTTCTCGTATTCGAAGGTCATCACCCGGTTGTAGCGATCGATGTCGGGCTGGCGGAACTCGCGGTCCGGAAACATGGCCAGCAGGCGCGAGATGCCCACCTGGATCAGATGGATCGACTGGCTCTCCAGAGGCTCCATGAAGCCGGCCGACAGGCCGATGGCGACGACGTTCTTGTCCCAGCTCTTCTTGCGGCGACCGGCGGTAAACTTCAGCAGGTTGGGGCCGGCCAGGGGCTCGCCGTCCAGATTGGCCAGCAGGAACGCGGTCGCCTCGTCCTCGCTGATATGGGCGCTGGAAAAGGCGTAGCCATTGCCCAGGCGGTGCTGCAGCGGGATGCGCCATTGCCAGCCGGCCGAGCGGGCGGTGGCGCGGGTCACCGGCGCCGTCGAGCCGCCCAGGGCGCAGGGCATGGCCACGGCGCGGTCGTTCAGCAGCCACTGGCTCCAGTCTTCGTAGCCGGCCTTCAGCGTCTGCTCGATCAGCAGCCCCCGGAACCCCGAGCAGTCGATGAACAGGTCGCCCTCGACCACCTGACCGCTTTCCAGCGTCACGGACGCGACATGACCGTTCAGTGGGTTCTGCTGGACCGTGGCGATCTTGCCTTCCTGGCGCACGACGCCCCGCGCCTCGGAATAGTCACGCAAGTACTTGGCATAGAGTCCGGCGTCGAACTGGAAGGCGTAGGCGATCGAGCCCAGCGGCGAATTGGCCTGGCCGTTGGGCCGTATGAACTTGCTCAGCCGAGCGCCCACCGTATTGAGCGAATAGGCCCCCAAGTCGTGGTCCTCGCCCATGGCGTGGAGCTTCAGCCAATAGGCGTGGAAGGACACCGCCTCCATGTCGATCCCGTAGGGGCCGAACGGGTGGTGATAGCTGTGGCCGATGGCCTTCCAGTCGACGAACTCGATGGCCAGCTTGTAGGTGGCCTTGGTCTTGCGGATGAAGTCGTTCTCGTCGAGACCCAGCATGCGGTTAAAGATGTTGATCTGCGGGATGGTCGACTCGCCCACCCCCACCGTGCCGATTTCCTCGCTCTCGACCAGGGTCACGCTGGTCTGGCCGTCCCTGGTCAGGAAGCGGCCCAGGGCGGCGGCGGTCATCCAGCCGGCGGTGCCGCCGCCGACAATGACGACCTTGCGGAGACGGTTGACGCTGGTCATCGGGCTTTCTCGAATTCAGGCGCCGCGCAATAGCGGGCGATGAAGGCTTCGTGGGTGGGCAGGGCGTCGGCGGTGCGCCGCACCAGCGAGGCCAGGCGCTGCATCTGGCCGCGCACCATCTCGTCGTCCAGGGCGTCGACCAGCGGGTCGTAGTTTCGCGGCCGGATGTTCTGGCCCAGCAGCACGGCGATCCACGAGGGCTCGGCGAACAGGTCATAGTCGGACTGGAACAGCCGTCCGCGCGCGGCGAACAGGTCGATCTTGCGCTGCAAGCTTTCCGGGATCGCCATCTCGCGCGCCTGTTTCCAATAGGGCTCGGGGCGCTCATTGGCCTTGAAGTGCAGGATGATGAAGTCGCGGATCAGCTCGGTTTGCAGGATCGTCAGGCGGTTATATTCGGCGATCTCGACGGGGTCGAAACCCTTGTCCGGAAACAGGGCCAGCAGCTTGGTGATCCCGGCCTGGATCATGTGGATGCTAGTGCTTTCCAGCGGCTCCAGGAAGCCCGACGACAGACCGATGGCCACGCAGTTCCTGACCCAGATCTGCTTGCGTCGTCCGGCGCGGAACTTAAGGAAATTGGGCTCGGCGCGGGCCGGGCCGTCCAGGGTGGCGCGCAGGCGGGCGAGGGCGTCTTCGTCGCTGATGTGCTGGCTGGAATAGACATAGCCGTTGCCGGTGCGGTGCTGCAGCGGGATACGCCAACGCCAGCCGGCCGTATCGGCCGTGGCGCGGGTATAGGGGGTCAGGCCGTCGCCGCCAGTGTCGCACGGCATGGCCACGGCGCGGTCATTGGGCAGCCAGTGGCCCCAATCCTCGAAGCCTATGTCCAGCGCCTGCTCGATAAGCAGGCCGCGGAAGCCCGAGCAGTCGATGAAGAGGTCGGCCTCAATGACGTCACCGCCGTCGGTGGTGACCGAGCGAATGAAGCCGTCCTCGCCGCGCAGCGAGACATCCACCACCTTGCCCTCGCGGCGGATCACGCCGCGCTTTTCGGCGTAGTCGCGCAGGTAGCGGGCATAGAGGCCAGCATCGAAATGGAAGGCGTATTTCAGGCTGGAGAGAACCTGGCCGGGGTCCTTGCTGGGCAGCATGAACTTGCCAAGCTTGGCCGCCGTGGCCGACAGGTTGAAGTCGTCGAGGGGCTGGGTAGAGCCTTGCGACTGGGCCTTCAGCCAGAACTGGTGGAACTTGATGGCCTCGATATCCAGGCCGAAACCACCGAACGGGTGCAGGTAGCGCGAGCCCGGCGTAGTCCAGTCGACGAACTCGATGGCCAGTTTAAAGCTGGCCTTGGTGGCCCGCATGAAGTCTGCTTCGTCGATGCCGAGGATCTGGTTGAAGGTAGTGATCGGCGGGATCGTCGCCTCGCCGACCCCGACCGTGGCGATGGCGTCGCTCTCGATCAGGACGATCTCGACGTTCTTCAACACCTTCGACAGCGCCGCCGCCGTCATCCAGCCGGCTGTGCCGCCGCCGACGATCAGCACCTTTCGGACGGGGTTGGTGTTCATCGTGGAAGACCCGTAACTGACAAGGGGTTTGTCCTTCTCCCCTTGCGGGAGACGGTGGCGACCGAAGGTCGACGGATGAGGGGTCGATCAGCCCGTCCGCCTGGACGCGCTCCGCCACGAGCGCTCGCGCGAGCGCTCATCCGACGCTTCGCGCCAGCTTCTCCCGCAAGGGGAGAAGGGAAGCCAGAGCTACCCACGGTTCAATGCCTCCGCATGGGTCCGCAACCGCTCCGCCGTTTGGCGGAAAATCCCCCGCATCCGCTCGGCCGTCGCCTTGATGCGTTCGACGGGCATCCGGTCGACCAGCGGATCATAGCGCCCGGGCATCACGCCATGCCCGATGAAGGCGGCGATCCAGCTGGGCTCCAGGAAGGTCTCCTCGTCGTACATCACCACCCGACCGCGGCTTTCGAACTGGGCGATCTTATAGGCCAGTTGCTCGGGAACCGGCGCGGCGCGGCCCAAGTCCCAGATCGCCCCGTCGCGACGGCCCGCGCGGCGATAGTGCAGGATGGCTCGGTCGCGGATCTGCAAAATCGTCTCCGAGCCCAGGCGGTTATATTCCTCGGCGGCCACGGCTGCGCCGCCAGGGCGGGGGAAGAGGGCGATCAGGCGGGTGACGCCGCTCTGGATCAGGTGGATGTCGGCGCAGTCCATGGCCTCGACCATGCCCGCCGCGCCGCCGATAGCCACGCAGTTACCGACCATCGAGCGGACCCGTCGGCCATTGCGGATCTGCAGGAACTCCGGCTCGGAAACGCCGTGCTTGGGCATGCCAACCTTGGCCGCCTTCACGGCCGCCTCGTCGCTGGTCAGATCGGCGCGATAGGTCAGGCCGCTGTCCAGCCGGTCGCGCAGCGGGATCCGCCAGCGCCAGCCCTCGGCGGCGGCTTCGATCTCGGTCAGGGGCGGAGCGTCGCGACGGGCCTCCGCCATGATCCGCACCGCGCGGTCGGCGGGCAGCAGGGACGACCAGTCCTCGAACGGCTCGTCGCCGATCAGCAGGGCGGCCGAACCGGTGCAGTCGACGAAGAGCTCGGCCTCGACCCGCTCGCCGTCGGCCAGCACCACGGCGGCGATGTTTCCACCGTCGCGGATAACCTGCGCCACCTCGCCGGCGTCGGCGGCCACGCCGCCTCGGAGGGCCAGATTGCGCAGCACGCCGACATAGAGTTCGGCGTCCAAGTGCAGGCCGTAGGCCAGGGTCGAGAGCGGCGAGCGCGGGTCGGGATCGGGGGCTGAGAACCGACCCAGCTGGGCGATGACGGCGGCCAGGCTGTAGTCGTCCAGCGAGGCAGCCTCGCCGGCCTGACGCAGGCGGGTCCAGTAGTGGTGGAAGCCCACCCCTTCCAGACTGGCGCCGATCTCGCCGAAGGCGTCGCAGAAGCTGGCGCCCGGCGTCCAGCCGCTGAACCGCGAGCCCAGCTTGTAGGTCGCCCGCGTGGCGGCCATCAGCGCCGTCTCGTCCAGGCCCAGCAAGGCATGGAATGACCGCAGCGCGGGCAGAGTGGAGAGCGCGCCCTTCACGGCTGGCCCGGTTTCGACGACGCGGATCTGCGCCTGACCTCCCGTGGCGCGGGCCAGGGCTGCGGCGGTCATCCAGGCCTCGACGCCGCCACCAACGATGGCGACGCGTCCGAGGGGAGGGGCGGTCATGCTTCTGCGCCTTGGTTTTGGTGGCATGTGTCGGCGCTGGACGGCGCTTGCCTCATGCCGATCCCCGCGCGTCGCAGAACCGCTCGATAAATGCCTGATGCGCGGGCATGGCCTCAGCCGTGCGGCGCACCGCCGCCTTCAGCGCGGCCAACCGCCGGGCAGCCTCCCCCGGATCCACCGAGTCGGCCATCGGGTCGTAGCCGCGTGGCAGGATGTTCTGGCCCAGATAGACGGCCAGCCACGAGGGCTCCAGGAAGAAGCCGTCGCGATACTTCACTACCATGCCCCGGTCGCGGAACAGCTCCATCTTGTAGGCCAGGCTGTCGGGAATGGGGGCGGCGGCCTTGTCGCGCCAGAAGGCCGAGTCGTCGCGCTGGGTGGCGTGATAGTGCAGCACTAGGAAGTCGCGGATCCGCTCGAACTCCAGGTCCATGACACGGTTGTATTCATCCTGATCGGCCTTCGCGCAGCCGCGTTCGGGGAAGAGCTCCAGCAGGGTGGTGATGGCCACCTGGATCAGGTGGATGCTGGTGCTTTCCAGCGGCTCCAGAAAACCCGACGCCAGGCCGATGGCGACGACGTTCCTGTTCCACTGCTTCTTGCGGCGACCGGTGACGAACCGCAGGAAGCGCGGATCCTGCTGGGCCTTGCCGTCCAGCTTTGAGACCAACACCCGGGCCGCCTCGTCGTCGCTGATATAGCTGCTGCAATAGACATAGCCGTTGCCGACCCGGTGTTGCAGCGGGATGCGCCAGCGCCAGCCGGCCTCGTCGCTGGTGGCGCGGGTATAAGGCGTTGGCGGTTCGACCGAATCGCAAGGCACGGCGGCCGCGCGATCGCACGGTAGCCAGTGGGTCCAGTCCTCGTAGCCGGTCTTCATGGCCTGCTCGATCAGCAGGCCTCGGAAGCCCGAACAATCGATGAAGAGGTCGCCTTCGATCCGCTGGCCGCTCTCCAGGGTGACGGCCTCGACGAAGCCGTCCTCGCCGCGCAGGGCGACGTCCTGGATCTTGCCTTCGATGCGCTTGACGCCGCGCGCCTCGGAATAGGCCCGCAGATACTGGGCGTAGAGGCCAGCGTCGAACTGGTAGGCGTAGGAAAAGGTCGAACCCAGCGAGCGCGGGTCGGAGGAGGGCGGGGCGAACCGGTTCAGGCGCGCGGCGATGATCGGCAGGCTGTAGGCCTCGACGTCGTCAGCCTCGCCGCCTTCTTTCTGGGCAAGCATTTTCGCCCGCAGCCAATGCTGGTGGAAGGCGACACCGCCAATCGGCTGCCCGAACGCGCCGAAGGGGTGGATATAGCTCTCGCCCTTGCGGCCCCAATCGCGGAATTCGATGCCCAGCTTGTAGGTCGCCTGGGTCTTGCGCATGAAGTCGGCCTCGTCGAGACCGAGCTTGGCGTTGAAATTTCGAATGTGTGGCACGGTGGCCTCACCCACGCCTACCGTGCCGATCTCGGCGGACTCAACCAGCTGGATCGCGACCGCCCCGTCGCCCAGAACCGCGCTCAGGCCGGCGGCGGTCATCCATCCGGCGGTTCCGCCGCCTACGATGACGATCTTGCGGATCGCATCGACTCTCACGCCGCTCTCATCCATCCCCAACGTCCTTTCGCCCCATCTGCGCGGGGCCTCTACTCAAAATGACCATAGGGTCAAAGTCGAAATTGACAACGCTGTCTTAGGGGGTCATCGTTATGTCACCGGACGGCAAGTTCCGGCTCAGGTGGTCAAACCATCGGGGGGAAACCTAAGGTCGAGCAGACTCCGGGGGTATGATTGTCGTGCAGGCGACAACCTTGGCTGATCTGCTGTTCCAGTCTCTCCCCATGCACAGCTACGTGAGCCGACCCTTCGTGGCAACGCTTGACAGTCGGTGCTCTGTCATATGATCTGACCAATAATGGTCACGGTAACATGACCAATGGTAGCGCTAACGTCGCGCTATCCAAAAAAGAATGGGGAGTGAGATACATGAACTCTGTAAAGAGGTCGTCCGCGCAGCGCGGGCAAAATTCATTCATATCGGGCCTGAAGTCCGGCGTTTCCGCCGTGGCGCTTGGCGCGGCGATGTTCGCCGTCCCGGCGATGGCCCAGGCTCAGACGAAGGCCGATGACGCGGCCGTCGTCGACGAGGTCGTGGTCACCAGTATCCGCCAGAGCCTGAAGAGCTCGCAGGCGCTGAAGCAGTCGTCCGACATCATCGGCGACTCGATCACCGCCGAAGACATCGGCGCCCTGCCGGACCGGTCGGTGACCGAGGCCCTGGCCCGCGTGCCCGGCGTGTCGATCAACCGCTTCGCCGCGGGCGTCGACCCCGACCACTTCTCGGCCGAAGGCAGCGGCGTGGTCGTGCGCGGCCTGAACTTCGTCCGCTCCGAACTGAACGGCCGCGACAGCTTCACGGCCAATAACGGCCGAGGCCTGAGCTTCGCCGATGTGCCCTCCGAGCTGATGGGCGGCGTCGACGTGTTCAAGAGCCCGTCCGCCGACATGATCGAAGGCGGCATCTCGGGCACCGTCAACCTGCGCACCCGCCTGCCGTTCGACAGCAGCAAGCGCCTGTTGTCGATGTCGGCTGAGGCCAGCTATGGCGACATGTCCAAGTCGTGGACGCCGACCTATTCGTTCCTCTACAGCGACCGCTTCGACACCAGCGCCGGCGAGTTCGGCCTGCTGCTGAGCTACGTCAATTCCAAGCTCGACACCCGCGCCGACGCCATCCAGGTGTCGAACTTCGGTTGCCGCACCAATCTGGGCTCCGCAGCCGCCGACTGCGGCAATGGCGCCAAGGGCGTGTGGTTCCCGCGCGGCGCGGCCTTCCGCTCGACGGCCACCGAACGCGAACGCGAAGGCAGAGCGGCGGCCGTTCAATGGAAGAGCACCGACGGCACGATGCAGGCCGCGTTCCAGTATCTGCGCTCGGAATCGACCAGCAACACCAGCGAACACGCGATGGAAATCGCCACTGACAACGTCGCCAGCAACGGCGACTCGCGTCCGGTGGCCGGCACCAGCTTCACCTTCGACAACAGCGGCGTGTTCACCAACGGCGCGATCACCGGCACGACCGGCTGGCGCTCCGACCAGAACGGCGCCGACCCGCGCACGCCGATCAACGGCCTGCAATCCAACAATATCCGTCGCGACGAGAACATCACCAACGTTACGTCGGACTATGGCTTCAACTTCAAGTGGACGCCGAACGATAAGTGGGGCTTCCAGTTCGACGCCCAGCACGTGGACTCCAAGGTCGATGTGCTCAGCATGGGCATCTGGGCCTCGACGTTCCAGAACGCCGCGATCACGTTGAACGGCAACGATCTGCCGACCGTCCTGTTCACGCTTCCGGGCAATGGCCCGACCCCGACGCCTTGCGCGACCTTTAGCGCCAGCTGCCCGTCCTACACCCAGGGCATGAACAACAATCTGAGCTCGCCCTACAACAGCTTCTGGCGCTCGGCCATGGACCACATCGAGCAGTCGGAAGGCACCGAGGACGCGGTCAAGTTCGACGTCGAATACAAGTTCGGCGACGACACCTGGTTCGACTCCGTCAAGGCCGGCGTCCGCTGGGCCGAGCGCGATCAGACCACCCGCTTCTCGACCTATAACTGGGGCGTGCTCAGCGAGATCTGGGGCGAGGGCGGCCCGGTCTGGATGACCGACAGGATCGACAGCGTGCCCAACGCCGGCGGCCTGCCCGGCACG
This sequence comes from Caulobacter sp. DWR1-3-2b1, assembly GCF_049895765.1. NCBI lineage: Bacteria > Pseudomonadati > Pseudomonadota > Alphaproteobacteria > Caulobacterales > Caulobacteraceae > Caulobacter > Caulobacter sp. DWR1-3-2b1. The sequence goes on along the minus strand of NZ_JAFCSZ010000004.1, from coordinate 68,905 downwards.
ACGGGAACCGATAGCACCGCCAAGGCGCTAATGAACGGCTTCCCCAACTTCATGCGCGGCCAGACCCCGCTGCCCACCGGCACCGACTCCCGCCTGTTCTACGCAGGCAACACGGCCGACAACTACAAGGCGGCTTCGGACTTCGCCCTGTCGGTCGGTGACGAATGGCGGGCCCGAAACGGCGCCAACGGTTGCGCGCAGAACTGGGTGCCGCTGGCCATGCGATGCAATGTCGTCGCCGGCTCGCCCTTCCTGCCGCAGGAAATCAACCCGGTTAACGAGGTCAACAAGGCGGCCTATGTCGTCACCCGCTTCAAGGGGGACATGGGCGAGGCCCGCGTGAGCGGCAATATCGGCCTGCGCTACACCACGACCACGCGCGAGGCCGACGGCTTCCAGGCCTTCCCGAACGCCAACTTCACCACCGACGCCGCGTGCGCCGTGGTGCCCGTGGGTGAAACTCCGACGCCGTTCTGTATGCTGACCCCGACCGTGCGGGCTGCGGCCCGCCGCTGGGCCAACGGCGCGGTAAACCCCACCACAGTCAAAGCCGACTTCACCTACTGGCTGCCCAGCTTCAACGTGAAGATCGCCATGCCAAACGGTCTGCAATACCGTCTGGCGGCATCCAAGACGGTCACCCCGCCTGACATCGGCCTGACGCGCAACTACTACAACCTAGCCATCAACACGAACGCCGACGGCATCAGCGGTGGCCAGCCCAGCGGCAACGTGACGGTGGGCAATGCCTATCTGAAGCCGACCAAGTCGACGAACCTGGACGCCTCGGTAGAGTGGTACTTCGACTCCGTCGGCTCGCTGACCTTCGCGGCCTTCTACAAGGAGCTGACTGACGTCGCCACCAACACCACCTTGCGCATGCCGTTCACCAACAACGGCGCGACGTTCGATGTGCTGGTCACCACGCCGGGCAACTCTGACCAGAAGGCCAATGTCAAGGGCTTCGAGATCGGCTACCAGCAGTTCTACGACTTCCTGCCCAAGCCTTTCGACGGTTTCGGCATCAACGCCAACTACAGCTACATCGAAAGCAAGGGCGTGCCGCAAAGCACGCTGTCAGCGACCGATCCGGACGTGGCCGCCGGCCGCGTGACGACGGTCAACACCGCCAACCTGCCGCTGCAGGGCCTGTCCAAGCACAACGCCAACTTCGCGGCCATCTATGAGAAGGGTCCGATCTCGGCCCGTCTGGCCTATAACTGGCGCTCGGACTTCCTGCTGACGGTCCGCGACGTGATCGTGCCCTTCGCGCCGATCATGAACGAGGCCACCGGCACGCTGGACGGCTCGGTGTTCTACACGGTCAATCCGAAGGTGAAGATCGGCGTGCAGGGCGTGAACCTGCTCAACGAGACCACCATGACCAGCCAGGTCCTGAACAACGAACTCCTGAAAACAGGCCGTTCCTGGTTCATGAACGACCGTCGCTACACCGTCGTGGTGCGCGCGAGCTTCTAGGTTCCTCGAGAACCGCGCCGGCTTGGTCTCCCCCGGGCCGGCGCGACTTTCGGGAAATGGGTCCTCTCCGGAGGGCTCGGCTACCTCCAACTCCCTCTTCCCGCGCATCGTCCCTGGCGGTGCGCGTTTTTTTTGAGAAGGCTAAAGGCGATGCGTTCCTTTCCCACGGTCATCTCCCGCCGCAAGGCCCTCGGCCTGGGCGCCGCCGCTGGCGCGATGACCGCCCTGCCGGCTTTGGCCGCGACCACTCTTGCTCAAAGAGGGCCATCCCTGGCCAGCCTCGCGCGCGCCAAGGGCCTGCACTTTGGCAGCGCCGTCGGCGCCGGTCCGGTCGGTTCCCTCACCGGCTCGTTCGAGGACGCCCGCTATCGCCAGATCCTCAAGGACGAGTGCAGCGTGCTCGTGCCCGAGAACGAACTGAAGTGGTACGTGATCCGCGCCGCCGGCCCGCAGGCCTTCAACTTCTCGCGCGCCGACCGCATCGCCGCCTTCGCCAAGGCCAATGGCCAGGCCCTGCGTGGCCACACCCTGGTCTGGCACCACCCGCAGTGGTTCCCCGACTGGATCAAGACCCACGATTTCGGCGCCCAGCCCAAGGCCGCCGCCCAGGCGATGCTGGTCGAGCACATCAACAAGGTCTGCGAGCACTATCCGCAGATGATCTCGTGGGACGTGGTCAACGAGACGGTCGATCCGGCCGACGGCTCAATCCGCAAGACCGTCTTCTCCGACATCCTGGGCCAGCACGAGACCCTGGACCTGTGCTTCCATACCGCCCGCGCCGCCGCCCCCAAGGCCCGGCTGGTCTATAACGACTATATGAGCTGGGAAGTCGGCAATGAGAAGCACCGCTACGGCGTGCTCAAGCTGCTGGAAGGGTTCAGGAAACGCGGCACACCGGTCGACGCGCTGGGCGTCCAGGCCCATATCGGCGCCGAGAACGCCGACAGCTTCACCGGTTTCGGCAAGCCGCAGGAAAAGGAATGGCGGGCGTTCCTCGATGAGGCGACTGGCATGGGCTACGACCTGCTGATCACCGAGTTCGACGTTCACGACAAGGGCCTGACCTACGACTTCGCCCCCCGGGACGCAGCAGTGGCGGCCTATGCCAAGGGGTATCTGGACCTGATGCTGTCCTATCGTCAAACCAAGGAGGTTCTGGCCTGGGGCATGGTCGACAAATATTCCTGGCTGCAGAACCAGTGGCTGCGCGAGGACAAGAAGCCCAAGCGCCCGACGCTGTACGACGACAACTATCAGCCAAAGCCGCTGCGCGAGGCCGTGGCGGCGGCGCTGAAGGCGGCGCCGGTTCGGTGAGCTTGCCTACGCTGGACGCCCCCTCCGTCGCGGCGTCTATCGACACCGCGCCACCTCCCCCGTTTCTCGGGGGAGGAGAATCTTCTCCTGCCCCGCAAAGCGGGGGAGGAGGCGCGATACGGATACGCATCGTGACGGAGGGGGCGTCCCGGCCTGTCCGACTATCTGGAGTACACAGATGATCCGCTCTGCCCTGATCGCTCTGGCTTTGACGGCGACCGCCGCTGCGACGGCCCAGGCCGCGCCGAAACCCGGCACGGCGGCGTTCACCAACTTCACCTATGAAGGCGCAGACCCTGTCGACGCCCAGGTCGCCCTCGCCCCCGGCCAGTACCGCAACCCGATCCTGAAGGGCTTCTATCCCGACCCCAGCATCACCCGGGTGGGCGGCGACTATTATCTGGTCAATTCGACCTTCGCCTATTTCCCCGGCCTGCCGGTCTGGCACTCGACCGACCTCGTCCACTGGAAGCAGATCGGCAACGCCATCGACCGCCCCGGCATGCTGGACTTCAAGCGTCTGGGCCTGTCGCGGGCCGTGTTCGCGCCGGCTATCGAGGAGCATGAGGGGACGTTCTACATCCTCAACACCTGCGTCGATTGCCAGGGCAATTTCCTGATCACCGCCAAGGATCCCAAGGGGCCGTGGTCGGATCCGGTGTGGCTGCCGACCGTGGGCGGCATCGACGCCTCGCTGTTCTTCGACGACGACGGCCGCGCCTGGATACTGAACAATGACGATCCCCCCGGCCTGGCCGAATATCAGGGCCACCGCGCCATCTGGATCCAGGAATACGATCCCAAGGCCAAGGTCACGATCGGCCCGCGCACCGTGCTGCTGGACAAGGGCGTCGATCCCTCGACCAAGCCGATCTGGCCCGAGGGGCCGCACATCACCAAGAAGGACGGCTGGTACTATCTGACCGCCGCCGAGGGCGGCACGGCCGAGGGCCACAGCCAGGTGGCCCTGCGCGCCAAAAGCGTGCTGGGGCCTTATGTTCCGTACAAGAACAACCCGATCCTGACCCAGCGCGGCCTGCCCAAGGACCGGATGCTGCCAATCACCTCGGCCGGTCACGCCGATCTGGTGGATACGCCCGACGGCAAGTGGTGGGCGACGTTCCTGGCCGTCCGGCCCTATGGCGACGACCTCTACAACACCGGCCGCGAAACCTTCTTGCTGCCGGTCGAGTGGAAGGACGGCTGGCCGGTGATCCTCGAGAACGGCAAGACCATCCCCTATGTGGCGACGGCCCCGAACCTGCCCGCGCCAAAGGTCCTGCCGCCGCCCACCACCGGCGCCTTCAAGGCGGTGGAGACCTTCAAGGGCCCGGACCTGCCGCTGAACTGGATGACCATCCGCATTCCCACCGAGCGTTGGTGGTCGGTGGGGAAGGGCGCCCTGACCCTGCAGGCCCGCCCCGACAAGCTGGCCGACCAGCCCTCGTTCTGGGGCCGCCGCCAGCAGCACATCAACGCCTCGGCCCAAGTGCGGGTCAGTTTCGCACCAAGGGCCGACGGCGACCGCGCGGGCCTGACGGCGCTGCAGAGCGACGAGTTCTTCTACTTCCTGGGCGTGGTGCGCTCGGGCGGCAAGCCGGTCCTGCGACTGGAGCGCAGGGCCGGGGCGAGCGACCCGGTCGACGGTGTCGTGGTCGCTGAGACGCCCCTGACGGGCGCCGGCCCTGTGGACCTGAAGATCACCGCTCGGGCCGGCGAGTACGACTTCGCCTATGCCGTGAAGCCGGGGAACTGGAAGGTTCTCAAGGCCGGGGCGGACGGCACGATGCTGAGCACCAAGAAGGCCGGCGGGTTCGTCGGGGCGATGTTCGGTGTCTATGCGAGCGGCGCGAAGTAGCGCCTCAATCGCTCTTCTCCTGCCCCGCTTGCGGGGGAGGGAGCGTCCGACGCTGGCCGCGCGGCGGCCCGGCTTGTCGGTTCGGGCGCCCACGGCTGGAGCCCTTTCCGACCTGATGGCTTCATCAGGGTCGGGCGAAAAGGGCTCCAAATCAGAAGTTTAGAGCATTTTTCGATCCGATAACCGTTCCACACTTATCGGAAAATGCTCTAGGCTCGGCGGATGATCCGCCACATCGTTGCTATTGCCCTCGCGCCCGCCCTGTTTGCCTCCTCTGCTATGGCCCAGACTGTGGTGATCGTCCGCCACGGCGAGAAGGTCGCGCCCAAGGGCGACCCCGACCTGTCGGCGGCCGGCCGGGCCCGCGCCCAGGCTCTGGCCCAGGCCCTGTCGGGCGCCCGCATCGCCATGGTTCTGGCCACCCCGCTCAAGCGCACCCAGCAGACGGCGCAGCCAGCCGCCCAGGCCGCTGGCGTCACGGTGGTCCCCGCGCCCTTCGACGGCGGCGACGCGGCCCACGCCCAGCGCCTCGCCGGCCAGGCCCGCACGGCCCCGACCGACGCCACGGTCCTGATCGTTGGCCACAGCAACACCGTCGCCGACATCGCCAAGGCCCTCGGCGACACCGCCGCTCAAGCCCCGACTGACTGTGAGTACGACCAGATCACGGTCATCCAACTCGCCGGCTCGGCCGCGCCGAAAGTGGTGCATGCACGGTATGGGGTTCCGACGCCGGCGTGCTGAGGGGGGCGGACGAAAGTCCGACCCTTGGATGGACTTTCACGTTCGCTTTTTAGCCCGGCAAGGCCGGCCAGGCGCGCAGGGCGCCGCTAACGATCGCAAGAAGTGCGGCTCGGTCGGCTCCGTCCCGCGCAAGAACTGACATGCCCTGAATAACCGCCATGACCAGACCCGACAGCTCGGCCGGGTCCGTCGCCGGCGGCATTGCGCCTTTCGCGATGTCCTGCTCGATCCGCGCTCGCAGGCAGGCCTGGACGCCGCGACGGATGTCCGCCACGGCCTGCTGCACATCAGCCGAGCCCGCCGAACCGCTGGCCGTCGCACTGGCCAGCAGGCAGCCGCTGGGCGTATCCTCGCCGGTGTAGGCGAAGGCGGCGCTGGTCATCAGGTCTCGCGCGGCGTCGCATGCGGTCGGCGCCACGCCGACGGCGTCAGCCATCATCTTCGGGTCGCCCGCATAGAGACGGACCGCCTCCAGGAATAGCTGCTTCTTGTCTCCGAAGGCCGTGTAGAGGCTGGGCGTGGTGACACCCATCGCCGCCGTTAGATCGGTGATCGAAGTGGTCTCATAGCCGTGTCGCCAGAAGGTGAGCATCGCTTGTCGCAGCGCGACGTCGCGGTCAAAAGAGAGCGGACGGCCCGGCCGGCGTGGCGGATCGGAATTTTTCATATCGATCACTATGAAACACCTTGACCGTTCCGCGCAAGAGGGTCATCAGGTTTCGTATCAACCGCTATGAAAGCCACATCATGTCGCTTACCACCTTTCGCACATTGGGCCGCTCCGGCTTGGTTGTCAGTCCTTTGGCCCTTGGGACGATGACGTTCGGCCCGGGCGAGTGGGGCGCCGACGAAGCGGATTCGCGTAAGATATTTGAGGCTTATCGTAGCGCCGGGGGAAACTTCGTCGATACCGCCGACATCTATTCCGGGGGCGAGAGCGAGCGCCTCGTCGGCCAGTTCATAAGAGAGACCGGATCGCGAGACGAAATCGTTTTGGCGACAAAGTTTGCCTTCAATGGGTCGGCCAGCCCCCTGACGGCGACCCGGGAAGGAGGCGGCAACCCGAACGCCGGCGGCGCGGGAGCCAAGAACATTCACCGAGCGCTCGACGCATCGCTGAAGCGGTTGGGGACCGACTATATCGACCTCTACTGGATGCATATCTGGGATGGCGTCACGCCCGTCGAAGAGATCGTTCAGACGCTCGGCGACCTCGTTCGAGCCGGAAAGATCCGCTACTACGCCCTGTCGGACATGCCGGCCTGGTTGGCCATGAAGGCCGCCACCATCGCTGCTGAACGGCGCGTGCCGGGCCCGATAGCGATCCAGGTCGAATATTCTCTCGTCGCCCGCGATGTCGAAGCCGAGCACTTCCCGGCGGCGGGGGAAGCCGGAATGGGTGTCGTGCCGTGGAGCCCGCTGGCTGGCGGTTTCCTGACCGGCAAATACCGACGGGAAGACACCACAAACAGCGGGCGCCTCAGCGGAGCCAACCCGTTCGGCCAGAGCAAGTTCGCTGACCGCAACTGGGTCGTGCTCGACACGTTGCGATCTGTCGCCGACGAAGCCGACCGGCCGTTGGCGCAGGTTGCGCTGCGGTGGGTCATGCAGCGTCCCGGCGTCGCCTCGACGTTGATCGGGGTGCGTAACGTCGCCCAACTGGCCGGCAATATCGCTGCGTTGGAATTTGAACTCAGCGACGATCAGATGTCGCGTCTCGACGCCGCCAGCGCCCCTGAGCCGGGATTCACCGCTGGGTTAGCGGCGCCGATGATCCGTCGCATGGTGTTTGGGGGCAACGACGTGTCAGGCTGGCTTGAGTAACGGCAAACACTGCGATCCCGTCTCAGGGCGCGTGACGATAAGATCAAGCACGCGGTCGGTCGCTATTGCGAGAACAGGGTCAGGCTGTGGCTGGGACCTGAGATCACGACGCCATTCTCTGGCGTTCGCGTGATGCTGACCGCGTCATCCAGAGCCCGGAAAACCTCCGAAAGGCGGGGCGGCAATCCGATGGCGCAGACGGGCGGCGGCGGCGAGCCTGCGGGCGCCGGGGGCAGGGTGGATCCGAACGAAATCATCTGACCGTCGACGCGGTAGTTACGCGCCATCCCGGCGCATCGCGGCTGCCACCACAGCTGCTGATCGTCACCCGTCAGCGACAACCCGATCGGCTCATCCAGCGAAAGGCCATCGATCCCCGCAACGCGCCATTCGCCAGCCAGACTGCTGACCTGCGCGAAAGGTGCGGCGGTAGGCGGCGAGGCCGGCTGCCGAGTTTCGGTTGCGGGATCGGTCCGGTCTGCCGGCGCCTGGGTGGGTTGTTCGCAAGCCGCCACCCCGAGGCACAAGAGCAGCAGGATAGATCGGAGCATCCTCGTTACACCTGTGCAGAGCCGCGACGCCTGTCCGCAACAGGTCGAACATGCCGGAGCAGGCCCGACAAGACCAGACGCCCTGAGCCCCGCCCCCTAAGCCGCCGTCTGGATCGCCATCTGGCACGCCCGCGCCAAGCGCATCGGCGAGACCGGCTTTTCCACCACCGGGATGGTGCTGCGGCTGGAGATCGAGCAGGCGTTGCCGGTGACATAGACCACCGGGATGGGGCCAAGATGGGCCATGATCGCCGAGACGGCGTCCTCGCCGGTGCCGCCCACGATGCGGTAGTCGGCGGTGATCAGGTCGGGCTTGCGGCGGAGAGCCAGATCAAGCGCCTCACGGGCGTTGTCGGCCACATCGATCGAGGTGAAGCCCTGCTCTCGAAGCAAGGCTTCGACTTCCAGGGCGATCAGGATCTCATCTTCGATAATCAGTGCGTGACGTGGGACCATCTCATGCAGCCTGTTACGAACATCCCCTGACAACACTCAGCCGACTGATTCCAAGCAAAGGCAAGTGCCACGTGATTCCAGCGCCATGGCGGGGCTGCGGCGTAAGGTCACCGGCGGGCGCTATTTCTTGCGGTCGTCGCCCCAGGGCAGCCTTTGCTTGACCTGGTCCAGCGGCGTCTTGGTCACCACCACGGGGGGCGGCACATAGACGCTCGGGGCCTTGACCGGATAGGCGCGCCAGCCGCTCTGGATCAGGGCGCCGAAGCCCTGGCAGCGCGGCAGGACCCGAACCGCCCCGGTGCGCGGCCTGGCGAAGGGCGCCGGCTGGCGCAGTTCCTGGCGCTTGGGATCGATGAACCACCAGTCGCCAGGCAGGCCATAGCCCCTCTCGCCGCCGGCCCGCACGGCCTGGTAGGCGATGTTGGCGTGGAACGGCGAGACGCCGTAGCGCAGCATGGCCCGGTAGAAGATGGCGTCGGCCTCCTCGCGCTTGCCCGGCTCACCCACGGCATAGAGCCAGTCATGGACGATGGCGGCGCGGGCGGTCGGGCCCTGTGGGTCGATGAAGCCCTGGCCGTACCAAGGCACGCTGGCAAAGTCGGTGACGTACCAGCGCGGCACGACGACGACCTTGCCGGTCTCGACGTCGCAATAGGGGAACTCGGCGTCGAGGGTGAACAGCTTGCGGCCGGCCTTGGTCTGGTTGAACAGCACCACCGGCTGCGGCGTCAGCGAGCTGGGCGGGGTTGGCGCGACCACGGGGATATAGACCGTCTCATGGGTCTCGGTCGCGCAGCCGGCGAGGACCAGGGCTCCCAGCAGGGCGGAGGCGGCGAGGAGGGCGGTTCTGATCGGGGGCAAGGCGGTCTTCGGACAGGGTCGTGACGAGAGCCGCCTATAGCACCGTTTGCGTGGCTCTTTCGAGGCGGCATGGAGTGCGCAGGTGTGCGGCCGCGCTGGCTGCTCAGGCCTTGGGCTTCAAGCCTTGAAGGGGCGACGACGACGCGGCACGCGAACGGTCGCCTCGCCATCCATTACCAGCGCCTCGCCGACGAAGGCCTCGCAGCGCAGGACCACCCGGGCGCTGGCTTCGTCGATGGCCGCAACGGTGACGCGCGAGACCACCTCGTCGCCGATCCGCACCGGTTTGTGGAAGGCCATCGTCTGGCCAAGATAGATCGCGCCGGCGCCGGGCAGGATGGTGCCGACCACGGCCGATCCGAACGAGGCCGACAAAAGGCCGTGGGCGATGCGTCCGCGATAGGCGGTCCGCGACGCGAAGGCCTCGTCCATATGCACGGGATTGAAGTCGTCAGAGGCCTCGGCAAACCGCTGGATGCGCTCCTGCGTGACGATGACGCGCTTCTCGGCGACCATCCCGACGACGAGCTCTTCCAGGATATAGCCGCCCGAGAGATGAGGTTGGATCATACCGGGCGGTTAGCGGTGATGGGGCGTTGTGGCCAGTAAAAATGCGTTGGATTGGCCCCCAGCTCAGTCGCGTCAGGGATGGAACTTTGGCCTTAGACGCGCACTTTAGGGCGATGACCGATCTAAACAGCGCCAGCCTTGCCGATATCACTGCGGCGGGCTTGGATCCCGCAATTGTTCGCGAGGTCGGTTTCTGGCGTCCCTACCAGTCCTGGGACCAGCTGCTTTTGGTGGGCGGCGTCGATGAGGCCGCGCTGGAGCGGCTCAAGAGCCAGGGCTTTGAGATCAACTCGCCAAACCATGACGCCCTGACGCTGCCCAAGCCCTTCAAGCTCTCGGTCGATGAGCGCTAGACTCGCGGTTCGTCGAGGTCTCTGTTCCCGCCAGTCACAACCGTAGGTTCGAAACCTCTTCTACGCGCTCCGCTGAGCGGCGTGGCGCCAAAAGGACCGCGCATGACCTGTTCCAGGTGCAACAGTCGCAGACCGGGCGCAAGGGATTGTGGCGGGTCGCGGTCTGGGGTGGGGCGGGGGCCTTTCTGCTGGCGCCGCTCATCGCCGGGCGGTTCACCGACGAGGTGAACTGGACCGGCTTCGACTTCGCTATCATGGGCGCGGTGATGGCGGTACCGCTGGCGATCCTGGAGCTGACCTTGCGGGCGACGGGCAGTCTGGCCTATCGGGCCGCCGTGGTCGTCGCCCTGGGCGCGGCTTTCCTGCTGACCTGGGTCAACCTCGCGGTCGGCATCACCGGCAACGAGAACAACCCCCTCAACCTGATGTTCTTCGGCGTGCTGGCGGTCGGGCTCGTCGGAGCGGTCGTCGCAGGCTTCAAGTCCGGCGCCATGGCCCGCGCCATGGCAGGGGCTGGCCGCCGTGGTTGGCGCGATCGCGGGACACCCGGTTGTCGTTTTTACCGGCGTCTTCGTCCTGATCTGGCTGGCCTCCGCCTGGTTGTTCCACAAGGCGGCGCGCGAGCAGGTGGCGGGGCCCGCGTAAACCCCCTGAACAGGGGTAGTCGAACGCGGTTCTGCGGGTGGACGGCGGCGGGCCAATGCCTCTAGGCTTGGCCAAGGTTCGGCGGGGCCATTCCCTATGCGGGTTTCATCTCCCAGCACCCTCCTGCTGGGGGTGGTGTTCTTCTGTATCGCGGCGGCGCTGGCGGCGATCAGCCTGGCGACGGCTCCGGCCTGGCTGGGGCTGAGCGTTCACGCGTCCGAAGCGACGGAGCCGCTGGTCGTGCGCGGCCTCGATCCCAGAGGCCCTGCGACCGTCGCGGGGATCAAGGCTGGCGAGCGCCTGATCGCCGTGGTCGCCCCCGACGGCAGCCAGACGCCTCTGACCGGCGACATGCTCGACGAGGATGACAGCCCCACCCAGACGGCGGCCGACGCAGGCATGCGTCGCCACGACATCGCCGCCGAAGCGCTCAAGGCCCGCCCCCTGCGCCTGAAGGTGCGGGACGTCGCCGGGGTTAGCCGGATCGTCACCCTGGACGACCGCCCAAGACCGCTTTTCAGCCTTGGCGCGGAGTTCTGGGCCAACCTGTCGTTTGGCCTGATCGCCGCCCTGATCTGCGGCTGGGTATGGGCGCTGCGACCGCTGGAGCTGGCCACCCAGCTGTTCGCCCTGACCGGCCTGTCGATGCTGGCCTTCACCTTGGGCTGGGCCGTGCATTCGCCGCAGGAGCTGGCCATGGACACCGCCCTGCTGGGGCCGGTGATGTGGCTGAACATGGCGGGAGCCGTGGCCTATGGCGGGGCGATGATCGCCTTCTTCCTCTGCTATCCCAAGCGGCTGGTTCCGGCCCCGGTGCTCTTGCTGACGGCCCCCGCCGCCGTGGCCCTGTGGGCGGCCATGCCGCTGCTGCCGGGCAATCCCAGCATCTCCGCCATGGGTCAGGGCTTCACCGTGGTGGAGATGGCCCTGATCGTCGTGGCCATCGGCGTCCAGGCCTTGGCCAGCCGCAAGGACCCCGCCGCCATGGCCGCCACCCGGTGGCTGGGCCTGTCGGTGATCATCGGGGCCGGCGCCTTCATCGCCTCGGTCGCCACGCCCGCCATGATCGGGCGCGAGGCCCTGATCGACCCGCGCTTCGCCCTGGGCTTCTTCGTGATCATCTATGTCGGCATGGCCGTGGGCCTGAGGCGGCACAAGCTGTTCGAGCTGGACCAGTGGGCGTTCCGGATCCTGTTCTATCTGGGCGCCGGTATCGCCTTGCTGGTGCTGGACGCCGTGCTGCTGGCGGTGCTGCGCTACAGCCCCCAGGCCTCGCTGGGCGCCGCCTTGCTGGTCGTGGCCTTCGCCTATCTGCCGTTCCGCGACGTGCTGTGGCGGCGCACCGTGGCCCGGCGCACGATGAAGGATCACGAGATGTTCGCCGCCGTCGCCCAGGTGGCCCTGACCCATCAGGCCCCGGCCCGCGAGGCCGCCTGGCGCGACCTGCTGGCGCGGGTCTACGAGCCGCTGGAGGTAGCGACCTCGCCCTCGGTGGCCGCCCGGGCCGAAATCGTCGACGAGGGCGTGGCCATGAGCTTGCCGCCGGCCGCCGGCGCCCCGGCCCTGCTGCTGCGTTTCCCCGCCCGGGGGAGGGGGCTGTTCGGCACGGCCCAGGTGCAGCTGGCCGACCAGCTGGTCACCCTGCTGGCCCAGATCGAGCAGGGCCGCGACGCCTATGCCCGAGGCGTGGTCGAGGAGCGTCTGCGGATCGCCCGCGACCTGCACGACGACGTCGGCGCGCGCCTCTTGTCAGGCCTGCACCGCAAGGAGCTGAACCAGACCCACGAGGCCATGCGCGGGGCCATCGGCGACCTGCGTGCCATCGTCTCGGGCCTGTCGGGCCACGAACTGCCGCTGGACGAGGTGCTGGCCGACCTGCGCCACGAGACCGCCGAGCGCCTGGCCGCCGCCGGCCTCTCACTGGACTGGCCGCCGCCCGACCTGGGCGAGCCCAGCGTGCCGGCCCCCTATCGCGTCTACAAGAATCTGACCTCGGCCTGTCGCGAGGTGATCTCCAACGCCATTCGCCACGCGGACGCCGGCAAGGTCGCCGTCACCGTCCTGCATACGAAAGAGCGTCTGGAAATGACCATCAGCGACGACGGCGTCGGCCTGCCGCGCGAGCCTGGCGGACGTCGCAGCGGCCTGGCCAATCTGGAGCGACGGCTAGGCGAGATCGGCGGCGTGGTCGCCTTCCCCGAGACCGCCAAGGGCACGGCCGTGCGGCTGACCGTGCCGCTGGACGGCGGGGCGCCGGCATGACGGCCGCCCCCGCCACGGCTCTGGTCCTGGAGGACCAGACCGAGACCCGTCAGCATCTGCTTTCGGCCCTCGCCTCGGCCTTCCCCGGCATCGACGCCCGGGGCGCGGGCGATCTGCGCACGGCCCGCGACCTGCTGGACCCTGTGGCCGGCCCGCCCTGGACGCCGGACCTTGCTTTGGTGGATCTGGTCCTGCCCGACGGCAGCGGTATCGACCTGCTGCGCCAGATCGCCGAGCGGCCGGGCGACACCCGGGCGGTGGTTGTGACCATCTATGCCGACGACAACCACCTGTTCGACGCCATCGCCGCTGGAGCTTGCGGCTATCTGCTCAAGGACATGGGGGCCGACGACCTGGTGCGCTACCTGCGCCGGCTAGAGGAGCGCGAGACACCGCTGTCGCCGGCCATCGCCCGCCGCATGCTGGGCTATTTTCGCGACAAGCCCCGCGTGCTGGAAAGTCTGGAACCCGCCGCCGCCCTGACCCCGCGCGAGACCGAGGTTCTGCGCCTGATCGGCCGGGGCCTGCGCTCGGGCGAAGCGGCCAAGGTGATGGGCGTCGCCGAGCAGACCGTCGCGGGGTACGTCAAGGCGATCTACCGCAAACTCAACATCTGCTCGCGGGCGGAGGCAGCGCTGGAAGCGGCGAGAAGGGGGTTGGTTTGAGCGCCGTGGGCCTGTGTCGAGCGCGGGACGCCCCCTCCGTCACGCTGCGTATTCGCGCCATGCCACCTCCCCGTTTTACGGGGGAGGTGACGCGCCGCGAATACGCAGCGTGACGATGGGGCGTCCCAGCGCCCCTCGTCACGTCGAAATTCCGAGAAAAAGCGTTGAGCCGCTAGATACGCAGCTGTGAAACGCCGGCCGTCATGACGACGGCGATCATCACCCAGCCCGCGGCCAGGGCGAACATCGGATAGCGCTGCCACCAGTGGCGTTGTGCGGCGCAGGCGCCGGTATGTTTAGGCATGACTTACCTCCGCCTCTTGCTTGGCTGGACGATCCAGGCGGCAATTGTGACCTAAAACGGATATTAATGCTTGGTTAATATTGGTCACATTCTCGACAAGTCGCCGTGAAACAACAACGAGCGCGTTCATCCAACTCGCCCGGTAGGGGAAATTTGGCATCAACCTGTTGATACATATACGTTTTATGTGTCATCTAAGGTTGCGTCACTGTGAAGACCGCCTAGTCTACCGCTCCGAAAAAAGATTCTTGGTCAGGACCCCGAATGCTTCGTTTTGCCTGTTTGACCCTTGGTTTGACTCTGGCGATGGGGGGAATCGCCGCCGCCCAGGCGCCCGCGGCCGCGCCGCCGGTCAGCGCTCCGCCCGCCGCGACGGCCACCGCGACGGCGGGTCAGACCTTCCTGGCGACCAACGCCAAGGCCCCCGGCGTCGTCGTTCTGCCCTCGGGTCTGCAGTACAAGGTCGTAGCCTCGGGCCCCGAATCCGGTCCCTCGCCCAGGCCGGGCGACATCATCAAGGTCCACTACGAAGGCAAGCTGCTGGACGGCACGGTGTTCGACAGCTCTTTCGAGCGCAAGCAGTCGGCGATCATGCCGCTGGACGGTCTGGTCCAGGCCTGGCTCGAGGCCCTGCCGATGATGAAGGTCGGCGACGAGTGGGTGCTCTACGTGCCGCCCGCCCTGGGCTATGGCGACCGCGACGTCGGCCCGATCCCGGCGGGCAGCGTGATGACGTTCCGGCTGCAACTGCTGGGCATGCTGGCGGTGGATTGATGAAGGGCGCGACGTCCTCCCCCTAGAGCCCTTTCCGATCTGATGGCTTCATCAGGGTCGGGCGAAAAAGGCTCTAAATCAGCAGTCTAGAGCATTTTTCGATCCGATAACCGTTTCACACTTATCGGAAAATGCTCTAGCGGGGGAGGTGTCGCCGCAGGCGACGGAGGGGGAAGTGACGGCAGTCATTGCCGACTACCCCCACCGGCCTGCGGCCGCCTTCCCCTTCAGGGGGAGGATCTTTACTTCCGGCTCGTCATCAGCGGCTGGATCTTCGTCCCGAAGTTCTCCACCCCCTCGACGAAGTCGTCGAAGGTCAGCAGCACCCCGGCCGTGCCCGGCGTCGCCGCGACCTCGTCCAGCATCCGCGCCACGCTCTCATAGGATCCCACCAGCGTGCCCATGTTGAGGTTCACCGCCGACTCCGGCGCCGCCAGCTGGGCCGTGTTGGTGGTCGAACCCGCCGCAGCGTTGGGGGCCGCCTGCTGGGTCAGCCAAGCCAGGGCCTCCTGATCGGCGCCCTCGCGATAGAGCTGCCACTTGGCCATGGCCTTCTCGTCGGTCTCGTCGGCGATGATCATGAACAGGATGAAGCTGGCCACGTCCCGGCCGGTCTTCTCGGCGGCGGCCTTCAGGCGGTCATTGACCGAGGCGAAGGCGGTGGGGGTGTTGGTCCCCTTGCCCAAGGCGAAGCTGTAATCGGCATATTGCGCCGTGAAGGCTAGGCCCTCGTTGGAAGAGCCCGCGCAGATCAGCTTGGTTTCCTTGGGATGCGGGCTGACCCGGCAGTCGTCCATCTGGAAGTACTTGCCCTTGAAGTTGGAAACCCCGGTCTCCAGCAGGTCCTTCAGCACGGTCGTGTATTCGGCCAGGTAGTTATAGCGGTCGGTATAGTGCGCCTCGCCCGGCCACAGGCCCATCTGGCTATATTCGGCCTTCTGCCATCCAGTCACCAGGTTCAGGCCAAAGCGGCCCGGGGCGATGGAGTCGATGGTCGAGGCCATCCGCGCGGCGATGGCCGGCGGGATGGTCAGGGTGGCGACGGTGGCGAAGATCTTGATCTTCGATGTCACGGCCGCCAGGCCGGCCATCAGGGTGAAGCTTTCGAGATTGTGCTCCCAGAACTGAGTCTTGCCCCCAAAACCGCGCAACTTGATCATCGAGAGCGCGAAGTCGAAGCCGTATTTCTCGGCCTTCTGGGTGATGGTCTTGTTCAGCTCGAAGCTGGGCATGTACTGCGGCGAAGTCTCGGAGATGAGCCAGCCGTTGTTGCCGATGGGGATGAAGACGCCGACCTGCATGGGATTATTGCCCCCTTCTTTCACGTGAAGTGCCATCCCGGCGAACGCCGGATTTCAAGATCCTCCCCCTAGCGGGGGAGGTGGCGTGAAGCGCCGGAGGGGGAAGAGGCGAGGTCATCAGGACTGCCCCCTCCGTCGGCTGCGCCGACACCTCCCCCATCAGGGGGAGGATCCTCATCCGTCGCCCTCCAGAAAACTCAGCAACGCCGAATTGAAGGTCTCCGGATCGGTCACGGTAAACCCGTGCCCGCCCCACGGCGCGACCTCCAGCTGGGCGTTGGGCAAGCCCTCGGCCAGACGCATCGAGCAGCCGACCGGCACCAGCATGTCATCGGCGCTGGCGCTAACCAGCACGGGATGGAGGATCTCACCCAGGCGGTCGTCGATGTCGAAATCCAGCAGGGCCTGGATGCGGGCCAGCATAACGTCCCTGGGCGGGAAGCCGGCCACGTGGTGCGGCTCCTCGGCCTGCAGCCGCTCATGGTTCTCCGACAGCCAACTGGCCGGATACAGGAAGATCGGCTGGGCGTGGACATAGGCCTCGATCCCGCTGTCGTTGAGCAGATGGATACGCGTGTCGAAGCAGCGCCTGATGTGCGGATCGGGCCGCGACCAACCGTTGACCACCACCAGCCTGGCGAGACGGTCGGGGTGGGAAAGCGCCATGGCCAGGCCCGCATTGCCCCCGGCCGCGTGGCCGACGACGTGGGCCTTCGCCAGACCCAGGGCGTCCATCACCTTGACGATGTCGTCGGCCATGGCCTGCACCGAGTGCGGCTGGGTCAGCTCGCGGACGCTGCGACCCGTACCCCGGTGGTCGTAGAGCACGACCGGGAACTTCGCGGTCAGGGCTGCCATCTGCGGGGCCCAGAAGGCTCCCGAGCCGCCCAGGCCTGATGACAGCACCACGGCCGTGCGGCCAGCCACGGGACCGCCATGCAGTTCATAGTGGAGGCCGTCGACGGTCCCCGAGGTCATGCGGCTTATCGCTTTCCGATATGGGCGACGCTGGCGATCTCGACCAGGAAGTCGGGTCGCACCAGGCCGCACAGGATGCAGTAGCGCGCCGGCTTTTCACCGGGGAAATACTCGGCATAGACCCTGTTGATCGCGCCGTAATTGGCCCAGTCGGTCAGGAAGATGTGGTTCATGGTCACGTCCTCCATGGTCCCGCCGGCGGTCTCGATGACCGACTTGATGGTCTCCAGAACCTGCCGCGTCTGGGCCTCGGCGTCGCCGACATGGGCGACATTGTTGTCCTTGTCGAAGGCCAGGGTGCCTGAGACATAGACGATGCCGTCGGCCAGCGTGCCGGGCGAGAACGGGGCGATGGGCGTGCCCGTGCCAGGCGGGGTGATGACGGTCTTGGGCATGGTGTTCTTCCTCTTTCAAACTCGGGGGAGGGCTAGAGCATTTTCCGATAAGTGTGAAACGGTTATCGGATCGAAAAATGCTCTAAACTTTTGATTTAGAGCCTTTTTCGCCCGACCCTGATGAAGCCATCAGGTCGGAAAGGACTCTGGCGGATGGGGTTCCAAACTATCGTCATCCCGGGACTTGTTCCCGGGACCCATTTGTCCGCCGCAGGGGCGGCCCCAGGAAACACGCTCACGATGAAGCTGAATCATGGGTCCCGGGAACAAGTCCCGGGATGACGGGAAAATTTAGCATCTACCCCGGCGCCAGCTGTCCGAACGTCCCCTTGAAATCCGCTGTCGTCGTGACCCAGCCAAAGAAGGTCTCGATGTTGAACAGCGCCGCCTTCTGCACGAAGTCCGGGCCCGCCTGATGGGTGGCGTCCTCCAGCACTGTGCCGAAATATTCGAGGAAGAAGCCGTCGCGCAGGGTCGACTCCACGCAGACATTAGTGGCGATGCCAACGAACATCAGGTGCCGGATGCCGCGCGCCCGCAGCACGCTGTCCAGCTGGCTGTTGAAGAAGCCGGAATAGCGCGTCTTGTGCAGGCAGATGTCGCCCGGCTGCGGCTTGAGGGCCTCGACCAGCTCATAGTCCCACTGGCCGCGGGCCAGCAGCTTGCCTTGTAGCTCCGGCCTGGCGCGCATGGTTTTCAGGGCGTTGGACTTCCACCAGTTGGGCGAGCCGGGGCCGCCGGCTTCGACATACTGATCGTCCCAGCCGTTCTGGAAATAGACCACCTGCATGCCGGCCGCGCGGGCCACGGGCAGGACGCCCGCGATCTGCTCGATCACCGCCGCCGCGCCGCTGATGTCGAAGCCGGCCAGGTCGAGATAGCCGCCGGGCGAGGCATAGGCGTTCTGCATGTCGATGACGATCACGGCGGTGGTCGCGGGGTCCACCGGGATCGGCTCTGGCCGGGCTGGCAGCATGACGGCGTTCGCCGAGAGGGGCGTGATCCGCGCGCCGGCCTTGTCTGGATCGAGAGCCATGCCATACCACTCTGAAGACGCGAGGCGCGAGGAGATCGGATTGCCGATGACGACGACCCGCGGCCCATTCGTCAAGCCCGGCCTGGACGTTTAGGGGCCATGCTGGCGCGTTCCGTCCGAAACCTGATCGAAACCCCCGGCGGTCCGCGCGTCGACTTCACCGCGCCCGCCGGCGAGCCCGCCCTGGCCGCGCCGGACTCGGTTTCGTGGCGGGTGTTCAAGAACCCCGTCGCCCTGTTCGTGGGCGGTGTGACGGCGGTGATTCTGGAGCTGGCCGAGCCCAAGGTTCGCTCTGGCGTCTGGGACCATTCGACCTTCCGCACCGATCCCCTGACCCGGCTGAAGCGCACCGGTCTGGCGGCCATGGTCACCGTCTATGGCGCGCGGTCGGCGGCCGAGGCGATGATCGCCGGAGTAGGGCGCCAGCATGCCCGGGTGGCCGGCCAGACGCCCGCCGGCGCGGCCTATCGGGCTGACGATGTCGACCTGCTGGACTGGGTGCAGGCCACCGCCAGCTTCGGCTTCATGGAGGCCTATTCTGCCTTGGTCGCGCCCCTGACCGACGCCGAGAAAGACCTGTTCTACGCCGAGGCCGCCCCCGCCGCGCGGCTGTACGGCGCGCTCGGGGCGCCGGACTCGCGCGCCGCCTGGGAGGCCCAGCTGGCAGCCATGATCCCGCGCCTGGAGCGCTCCGAGATCGTGCTGGAGTTCCTGAACCTGATGCGGGAGACGAAGATCGCGCCCGGCGCCGTCAGCCTGCTGCAGCGGCCCCTGATCCGGGCGGCGGTGGGGCTTGTTCCGGCGCAGGTTCGCGATCTGCTGGGACTTGGGCCAGAATGGATGCCCCGGCCCTTTGAGCGGAAGGCAATCGGGCTGGCGGGGCGCATCGCCGACCGTATCGCCGTGCCGGGCGCGCCGCCCGCCCAGGCCTGCCAGCGTATGGGGCTGCCGGCGGATTGGCTGTATCGCAAACGCTGAACGCCCCCTCCGCCACGCTGCGTATCCGCAGCGCGCCACCTCCCCCGCACGCTTCGCTACGGGGCAGGAGAAGATCAGCCTGACCTCCTGCCCCGCTTGCGGGGGAGGTGGCGCGGCGCGGATACGCGACGTGACGGAGGGGGCGTCCCGGCGCCTGCAGTCCTACAAAGACTGCCCGTCATCCACCGTAAACACCCCGCCGGTGATCGCCGCTGAGGCGTCGGAGCACAGGTGCAGGGCCATGGGCGCCAGGTCGCTTTCGGCCATCAGGCGCTTCCTCGGAAAACTGGCGACAAGCTTCTGGCCGCCCTCTTCGTCGAACCAGTCGCTGTTGAGCTCGGTGCGGATATAGCCGGGGCACAGGACGTTGACGTTGATCCCTTTACGGGCCCATTCGCGGGCCAGGCTCCTGCCCATCATGGCGGTCCCGGCCTTGGAAGTGCAGTAGGCCGTCAGGCCGGGCAGGACGGTGTGCGCCCCGATCGAGGCGACCAGCAGGACCCGGCCGCGAGCGCTGCCCGGTGATCCCGCCCTGATCATCCGCCGGGCGCCCTCGCGGGCGGTCAGGAACATGCCGCGGGTATTGACCGCCAGGACCTTGTCGAAATCCTCGACCGCGATATCGAGGGCCGAGCCCTGGATGCTGATCCCGGCATTGGCGATCACCGAGTCCGGGACGCCCAAGTCGGCCTCGACGGCGTCATAGGCGGCGATGACCGCGGTCTCGTCCTCGACGTCCATGGCGACGGCCTGAGCCTTGCCGCCGGCCGCCTGGATCTGGCTGACCAGATCCTGCAGCCGGTCGGTGCGCCGCGCCGCCAGGGCCACGGCCGCGCCGGCCCGCGAGGCCGCCAGGGCCAGGTGCGCGCCGATGCCGGAGGAGGCGCCGGTCACCAGCAGGATGCGGCCGGCGAGGGTTTGGTCGGTCATGGTGGGGCTCGCGGAGTTAGGCCAGGAAGGTGGCGGCGGCGGGGAGGAATGTCGAGAGCGCCGTTGGGCGGCCCTTTTTCCCTTGCGGGAGAAGGTGGCGCGAAGCGCCGGATTAGGGGTTGAAAGCCCTGTCGGAAACGTCCGCGTGACCCCTCACCCGACCGCCTTCGACGGCCACCCTCTCCCGCAAGGGGAGAGGGAAATCTAGTACGGCAGGTCCTCCGGCGTCGGCTGGACCGGCTCCTGCGCCGGCGGTATGGCCGCCGTTTCCAGTTCAGCCGCCACGCGACTGAACTCCGCCGCCAGGGTCTCGTAATAGCCGTTGCGGGGGTCGGGCGTACTTTCGGGGGCCGGATCGGGCAGCAGCCACGGGAAGTCTCGGATGGCCAGGTTCTCGTGCGCGGCCATCATGAACCGCCGCCAGATGCTGGCCGGCATATCGCCGCCAACCACCTTGTTCATCGGCTTGTCGTTGTCATTGCCCACCCAGACACCGGTGACGTAGTCGGGGGTGAAGCCCACGAACCAGGCGTCGCGCCAGTTCTGGCTGGTGCCGGTTTTGCCCGCCGTGGGGCGACCAAAGGCAGCGCGTTTGGCGGTGCCCTGGGACACGACCTTTTTCATCATCTTGACCATCATTGAGGCCCGGGCGACGTCATAGACGGCCAGCGGCGTCGGCTGGGCTTGCCGTGCGAAAACCGGCGCGCCGCCCTGGGTGACGATGCTTTCGATCACATAGGGCTCAAGGCGATTGCCGCCCTGCTGGAACACCTGGAAGCCCGAGGTCAGCTGCAGCAGGCTGACTTCATAAGAGCCCAACGCCACTGACAGATCCGGGCTGGGCGGCAGGGTGGTGATGCCAAAACGCCGGACCAGTTCGCCGATGGCCGGACCGCCGGCTTCCTGGCCCAGTTTCACGGCGATGGTGTTGGTGGAATTGACCAGGGCCTGTTCCACGGTCATCGGACCGCGATAGCCGCCGGCGTAGTTTTCAGGCTCCCAGTCGCCGAACTTCACCGGCGCGTCCACGCGGATATCGGTGGGCAGCACCCCCTTGTCGAGAGCGGCGGCGTAGATGAACGGCTTGAAGGTCGAGCCCGGCTGGCGACGCGCCTGGACGGCCCGGTTGAACGGGCTTTCGATATAGTCCGTGCCGCCCACCATGGCCCGGATCGCGCCGTCGGCCGACAGCGACAGCAGCGCCGCCTGGCCGGCCCCGGCCTGCTCGCCGTCGAAGGCGATGGCTTGGCGCACGGTCTCCGACCCCAGCTTCTGCAGGCCCGGATCGATGGTCAGGCGAACCACCAGATCGGGCGCGTTCTGGCCGGCGATCCGCACGGCTTCGTTGGTGGCGTAGTCCAGAACCCAGCCGTAAATTCCCTCGTCCTGCACGGCCAGAGGCGACAGGCGCGGGGTGTCGTCCAGCGCCCGGCTCTCCTGTTCGGAGGTGATCCAGCCTTCCTTGCGCATATTGGCCAGCACCAGCCGCGACCGGGCCAGGGCGCCGCTCATGTCGCGGGTCAGGGCCAGGCGCGACGGGGCCTTGGGCAGCGAGGCGAGCAGGGCGGCCTCCGACAGGGTCAGCTGGCTGGCCGGCTTGCCGAAATAGGTGCGGGAGGCGCCATCGACGCCGAAGGTGTTGGCTCCGAAAAACACGCGGTTGAGGTACAGCTCGAGCACCTCGTCCTTGGTCAGGACCTTCTCGAGTTCGCGGGCCATGACCATTTCCTGCAGCTTGCGCTTGACCGTGCGGTCAGGCGTCAGGAACAGGCCCTTGGCCAGTTGCTGGCTCAGGGTGGAGGCGCCCTGGACGGTGCGGCCGGCCTTCCAGTTGACCACGGCGGCGCGGCCGATGCCGCGCAGGTCGATCGGGCCGTGCTTGTAGAACCGGCGGTCCTCGGCGGCCATGAAGGCCAGCGGCACATAGTTGGGCAGGCCGTCCAGGGTGACGCGCTGTCCGTAGCGCGGGCCGCGGGTGGCGATCACCTGGCCGTTCTTGTCCTCGAAGCGGATGCCTGGCGCGCGGTTGACGGCGAACAGGGCCTCGCGGGTCGGCAGTTTTGGCGTGTCGCGCAGATATTTCCACCATACATAGCCAGCCCCGCCGCCCACGGCCAGAACGCCCAGGATCACGCCGATCAGCAGGGTCATCCAGATCCAGCCGAAGCGATTGGCTTCGCGGCGGGCCTTCTGGTGGTTCAGGTCGGCGCGGAACGGCGCTTCAGGCTCTGGCG
Organism: Caulobacter sp. DWR1-3-2b1; assembly: GCF_049895765.1. Lineage (NCBI taxonomy): Bacteria > Pseudomonadati > Pseudomonadota > Alphaproteobacteria > Caulobacterales > Caulobacteraceae > Caulobacter > Caulobacter sp. DWR1-3-2b1. The sequence goes on along the minus strand of NZ_JAFCSZ010000004.1, from coordinate 46,390 downwards.
GGGGTTCCGGCGGCGGCGGCGGCGGCGCGAACGGGTCTTCGTAAGGCGGAGGCGGCGGCGGAGGCGGAGGCGGAGACGCGCCGAAAGAAACCTCCGGCTTCTGCTGTGGCCTGGAGCCATCTTCGAAACGGTAAGGGGGAAGCGTCCAGTCGTTCACGGTTTCGATACGGCCCTGTTTGGTCTCAGCCTAAATCCGGTTTAGGACGCGCGCATGATGCCGCGCAAACCTTTCTGGGAGACAAAGTCCCTCCAGCAGATGACCGTCCCCGAATGGGAGAGTCTATGCGACGGCTGCGGTCTTTGCTGCCTGGTTCGCTTCGAAGACGAAGATACCGGCGAAGTCATCCCCACACGTGTGCACTGCCAGCTATTTGATGAGCATCGCTGCAGTTGCAAGGACTACGTGAACCGCCGCAAGACGGTGCCGGACTGCATCAAGCTGACCCCCTACAATATCGAGAACCTGGAGTGGATGCCCCCCTCCTGCGCCTATCGCCGGCTGCACGAGGGCAGGGACCTGCCGCAGTGGCATCCGCTGGTCACCGGCGACCCCGACAGCACCCACAAGCAGGGGATATCGGTGCGGGACCAGACCGTCAGCGAGCTGTCGTTCGAGGATGCCGAGGACGCCATGGACTTCGTGGCCCTGGACCTGATGGCCGATCGCGGAGACGAGGCTTACGATCCGGATGAGGATTAGAACCTTCCTTCTCCCCTTGCGGGAGAAGGTGGCGCGCAGCGCCGGATGAGGGGTGGAAAGTCCTGTCGGAAGAGCCCGCGCGACCCCTCACCCGACCGCTTCACGGGCCACCCTCTCCCGCAAGCAAGGGGAGAGGGAAGAGACAAGTTATCCACAGCCTCTCAGCTCTTCAGATACCCCACCGCATGGGCCACATAGTCCCGCTTGCTCAGCGCCACCCCGTTGTGGCGCAGGATGTCGTAGGCGGTCACGGCGTGGAAATAGAACTGCGGCAGGGCCCAGTCGCGGACGAACTGGGCGCCGGTCATCTCGAAGACCAGTCCGCCCGGCAGGTTCAGGACGATCTGGCGGTCCTCGGCGCCGTCAAAGGCGGCCGCCGGGACACTTTCCACAAAGGCGATGGCGGCGGCGATGTGGCCTGTGAGGTCCTCCAGACTGGCCTCGCCCTCGGGCATGCCGGGACCCGTAACCCCGGCCAGCTTGGCCACCGCATCCGTGGCCTGGAAACAGGTGAACCGCACCTGGGCCGAGAACGGAAACATGTCCGGCGCCAGGCGGCCATTGACCAGTACCGACGGGTCGAACGCCTTGTCCTTGGCCAGCGCCGCGCCCTTGTCGATCTGGGCCGACAGGCCTTTCAGCATCTGGGCGAAGGTCGGGACGGTCAGGGCGTGGAGGGTCATGGGAGGGGCTCGTGAGGGACTGTTATGTTCGCAAGGTTCCCCGGGCGCGCAGCCGGGTCAATGGACTTGCCCCCTCCGCGCCTGCAGCGCTCCTCCCCCGGGAGGGGGAAGATGAGAGCGTATTCCCCTCCGGGGGAGGACGGCTGCGAAGCAGCCAGGAGGGGGCGAGTACGGGGATAAGCTGCCCTCTATCCTCCGCGTTCAGCGAATCGAATCTCGCGAAATCAATAGCTTGTAACTTTCTCGCACCTCTGGATCAGAGGCGCCCGCTAGTCCCGTATCTTTGTGTCATGGCCGGAAGAAGCGAGAGAGTTCGGGAGTGGGGCGAGATGCACCAGGACCGGCTCATGAAGGAAATGGACGCCGAGTGGGCGATCACCAAGGCCGCGACCGAGGTCCCGGTCGCCGTGCTGTCCAAGCGCAAGGCGGAGACCTATGGCGTGCACGCCCGCACCACGCGGTCGATCATGGTGATGGTCCCCGAAGCCAAGCCTGTCGCCCGAAAGCTCGCCAAGCCGGCGTCTGAGGAAGAGGCCCCCATGCATGACGACCATCCTGAAGACCCCGAGGCACTGGACGCCGCTCTTAAGTCCAAGATCACTGGCATCGCTGAGTTGCTCGAGCGCAAGCGACGAGATGAAAGCGACGGCCCAAGCGTACTGGGACAGTCTCACCATAGAGCAAATGCACTGGCTCCTCAGCGTCTGTCAGGGTGAGTTGCTGGCTCACCAGGACCCCGGCCTCAAGCCGTGGTCGTCGTGGTTGCTGCTCGGCGGCCGCGGCGCCGGCAAGACCTACGCCGGGGCCCGCTGGCTGGTGAACACGGCGTTGGAGGTTCCCTCCCTCGCCCTGGTCGGCGCCACGCTGCACGATGTTCGCGAAGTGATGATCGACGGCCCATCGGGTTTGAGGGCGATGAGCGGTCCCCGCTTTCGCCCCCGCTGGGAGACCTCGCGCAAAAGGTTGCTCTGGCCCAACGGCGCCGTCGCCTACGCCTTCTCGGCGGAAGACCCCGACAGCCTGCGCGGCCCGCAATTCCACGCCGCCTGGGCCGACGAGTTCTGCGCCTGGCCCAAGCCGGCCGAGACGCTTGCCATGCTGCGGTTTGGCCTGAGGCTCGGAGACGATCCGAGGCTGGTGGTCACCACCACGCCCCGGCCGATCCGGGCGCTGAAGACCCTGATCGCCGAACCAGGCGTCGCGGTGACCCGGGCCGGCACGGCGGCCAATGCCGGCAACCTCGCGCCGGCGTTTCTCTCGACCCTGGAGGCGCTCTATGGCGGCACCCGTCTGGCGGCTCAGGAGCTGGACGGCGTCATCGTCGAGGACGAGGGCGGCCTGTTCCGCGCCGAGGATCTGGCCCGGTGCCGGGGCGCTCGGCCCGCGCGCTTCGACCGGGTGGTGGTGGCGGTCGATCCGCCGGCCACCGCCACTGGCGACGCCTGCGGGATCGTGGTGGTCGGCACGCTGGACGGCCGCGCCTTTGTGCTGGCCGACCGCTCGGCAAAGGGCTTGTCGCCCAATGGTTGGGCGCGCCGGGCGGTGGCCGCCGCGCGTGAGTTCGACGCTCACGCCCTGGTCGCCGAGGCCAATCAGGGCGGCGACATGGTCCGCGCGGTTCTGGTCCAGGCCGACCCGCCGTGCGCGGTGAAACTGGTGCGGGCCTCGGTGGGCAAACGGGCGCGGGCCGAGCCGGTGGCGGCTCTCTACGAGCAGGGCCGGGTGGTTCACTGCGCGGCCTTTCCGGCGCTGGAGGAGGAGTTGATGGGGCTGGGAACCGGCGATCTCGGCCACAGTCCCGACCGGGCCGATGCGCTGGTCTGGGCGGTGAGCGAGTTGATGCTGGGGGTGGGGCGCAGCCCCAGGCTCCGCAGTCTTTAAGATCCTCCCCCTAGCGGGGGAGGTGGCGCGAAGCGCCGGAGGGGGAAGTGTCCAAGGCTGATCTACAGCCAGATTTTCCGCGGTTACCACTTCCCCCTCCGTCGTCCTTACGGGCCGACACCTCCCCCGTCAGGGGGAGGATCTGGGCGCCACGGCCAGATGGATTCGCGGATCGCGGCAATGGCGCTGTCCACCGACTGAAGCACGTCGCGTGCAGGAATTCGCAAGGTCATGACACCGCGCTCGGCGAGGCGTTCGTCCCTGATCCGATCCTGTTCGGGGCGATCACCGAAGGCATGCGCCTCGCCGTCGATCTCGACGGCGAGGCGCATGGCCGGGCAATAGAAATCAAGCACATAAGGTCCAATCGGATGCTGTCTCCGAAACTTCAGATCGCCTAGGCGACCACCTCACAACTCGGCCCACAGCAAGACTTCTGGCAGCGACATTTCGCGCCGGAGGGCTCTGGCGCGCGCCACGCGCGGCTTGTCGGTTCGCATCACTTCCCCCTCCGTCGGCTGCGCCGACACCTCCCCCGCTAGGGGGAGGATCTATGCCATTTCAACCCTAACATGTTCCTTATTTGTTCTCAACCGCGAGTTCGCTATGCCCCTGTTCCAAAAACCCCGCCCGCCGGAAATCAAAGATTCCCGCGCCGCCCGCCTGATCGCTCTCACCACCAGCGGCCGCCCGCAGTGGACGCCGCGCGACTACGCCGCCCTGGCGTCTGAGGGCTTCGCCAAGAACCCCGTCGTCTATCGCTGCGTGCGGATGATCGCCGAGGCCGCTGCGGCGACGCCGCTGATCGTCTTCCACGACGGCCAGCGCGCGCTCGACCATCCGCTGCAGAAGCTGCTGCGCAAGCCTAATCCCGAGCAGGGCGGCCCCGACCTGATGGAGGCGTTCTTCGGGAACCTCCAGACGGCCGGCAACGCCTATCTGGAAGCCGGCGGCGATAGCGAGACGCCGGAGGAGCTTTACGCCCTGCGCCCCGACCGCATGACCCTGGTGCCGGGACCGCGCGGCTGGCCGCTGGCCTATGACTACCAGGCCGGCGGCCGCACGGTTCGCATCGCCCGCGACGCCGACGGCTGGCTGCCGGTGCTGCACCTGAAACTGTTCAACCCCACCAGCGATCATTACGGCCTGTCGCCCCTTGAGGCGGCGGCCTTCGCCATCGACGTGCACAACGCCTCCAGCGCCTGGAACAAGGCGTTGCTGGACAACTCTGCCCGCCCGTCCGGCGCCCTGGTCTATTCCAACCGCGAGGCCGGCGACCGGCTTTCCGAGGAGCAGTTCGAACGCCTGAAAGCCGAACTGGCCGGCGCCCATTCCGGGGCCTCGAACGCCGGTCGGCCTTTGCTGCTGGAAGGCGGGCTCGACTGGCGGGCCATGTCGCTGTCGCCCGCCGAGATGGACTTCACCAACGGCAAGCACGCCGCCGCCCGCGAGATCGCCCTGGCGTTCGGAGTGCCGCCGCAACTGCTGGGCGTGCCGGGTGACGCGACCTACGCCAACTATCGCGAGGCCAACGCCGCCTTCTGGCGCCACACCGTCGCGCCCCTGGTCGAGCGGGCGGCGCGAGCCATGACGGCCTGGCTGGAGGTCAAGTTCCCGGGCGTGCGGATAGCGCCCGACCTCGACGCTGTTCCGGCCTTCTCGGCCGAACGCGACGCCCTGTGGGCGCGGCTGGATGCGGCGAGCTTCCTGACGCTGGAGGAGCGGCGACGCATGGCGGGACTGGAGGGCTGACACCAAGATCCTCCCCCAAGCGGGGGAGGCTGGCCCGAAGGGCCGGAGGGGGGAAAGCGATCCCACGCCGGCCAACTTCCCCCTCCGTCGGCTGCGCCGACACCTCCCCCGTCAGGGGGAGGATCTTTGATGGATCACCCAGCATGACCACCACCCCCAACCGATGGCGGCTGGACCGCCACATCTCGGTCGCCCTGATCGTCGCCGTCGCCCTGCAGGCCGCGACCGCCCTGATGTGGGCCGGCCGCGCCTCGGCCCGGATCGACGAGATGCAGAGCCGCCTCAGCGCCCAGGCCCCTGTCGCCGAACGCCTGGCCCGGCTGGAGGAGCAGGCCAGCGCCACTCGGGCCTCGCTCGACCGCATCGAAGCCAAGCTGGAGCGTAGCCGATGAAGGATGACCTGAAGATCGAAGGCCACGCCTCGCTGTTCTGGACCCGCGACCTCAATGACGACGTCACCGCCGCCGGGGCCTTCGCCGAAAGTCTGGCCGAGAGCGGCGCGGCGGGCGTCAAGATGCTGCATCAGCACGACGACGCAGAGCCTATCGGCGTCTGGGACGAGATCGTCGAGGACGCGCGCGGCCTGCTCGTCCGTGGACGGATCCTGCGCTCGACGCCGAGGGGGCGTCTCGTCGCCGCCCTCGTCGAGGCCGGCGCGCTGGACGGCCTCTCCATCGGCTTTCGCCAGGTGAAGGCGCGTCAGGACGGGAGCTTGCGGGTGCTTAAGCGCGTCGAACTTTGGGAGGTGTCGATCGTCACCTTCCCGATGCTGCCCGGCGCGCGGCTAGTCCGGATTCTGGATCAGTCGTAGCAGCGAGCCGTCGGGGTCGATCAGGGCTCCGATGCGCAGGCCGCTGGCTTCCAGCTTGGGCGGATGCAGGCGAGGCCGGCCGGTGGTCTTCTCCGGGAGGTCGGCGGCCAGGCACACGGCGTAGAAGGCGTCGACGTCGTCGAGCCGCAGGCACGAGCCGAACGAACTGCTGGCCGGGTCCAGGTCTGGATACGGGAAGAATTCCAGCTTCAGCGATCCGCGCGTCAGGATCATCCAGCCGTTGTCGCGCCAGCCCTGCTCGAAGCCCAGCGCCGCATAGAAGCGGGCCGTGGTTTCGAAGTCGCGGGACGGCAGGTTCGGCGTGGCGTGATCGGTCATTTCGCCAGCTTCGCCTGAACCAGCCGACAAACCAAGTTTCCTTCTCCCCCTGCGGGAGAAGGTGGCCGCGCCAGCGGCCGGATGAGGGGTTTCCCCTGCGTCGCCGGCGCAACCCCTCATCCTCCCACCGGCCATGCGGCCGGCGGGTCCCTCCTTCTCCCGCAAGGGGAGAAGGTCCATCCGTTTTCGGAGAATTCCATGAAAGAGACGAAACAGGCCCCGGCTTCGCCGGAGGCGCGCGCCATGCTGCATGAGGTGTTGGCCGCGTTCGAGAGCTTCAAGGCCGCCAACGACACCCGCCTCTCGGCCATCGAGACCAAGCGGGCCGATGTGCTGCTGGAGGAGAAGGTCAGCCGCATCGACGAGGCCATGTCCCGCGCCCAGGACCGCCTGGACCGGGTGATGGCCGACAGCCGCAGGCCTTCCCTGGCCGGCGAGGCCCCGCTGGCGCGTGTCGATGAGCGCAAGGCCGCCTTCGACCGCTATATCAAGACCGGCGAAACCCCGTCTCTGCTGCTCGAGGCCAAGGGTCTGTCGGCGGGCATCGCCAGTGCCGGCGGCTATGTCGCCCCGCCGGAGCTGGAGCGGCTGATCCTGCGTCGCCTTGCGGCGACCAGCCCAATGCGAGAAATTTGCCAGGTCCGCACCATCAGCTCCGGCACGTTCCGCAAGCCGGTGTCGCCCGCTGGTCTCGCCGCCGCCTGGGTGGCCGAGACCGCGGCGCGTCCCGAGACCACGGCGCCCACGCTCGACATCATCGATTTCCCGGCCGGTGAACTCTATGCCAGTCCGGCCGCGACCCAGGCCCTGCTCGACGACGCCTATGTCAGCATCGACGAGTGGCTGGCCGAAGAGGTGCAGGACGCCTTCGCCGCCCAGGAGACCACGGCCTTCATCAGCGGCGATGGGGTCAACAAGCCCAAGGGCCTGCTGGCCTATACCGCCGCGCCGGACGCGTCTTACACCTGGGGCCAGATGGGCTACCTCGCCACCGGCGTCGCCGGCGGCTTCCCGGCGGCCAACCCCACCGACAAGCTGATCGACCTGATCTATGCGACCAAGACCCAGTACCGCCAGAACGGCCGCTTTGTGCTGAACCGCCGCACGGTCAGCGCGGTGCGCAAGTTCAAGGACGCGCAAGGCAACTACATCTGGAACGCGGCCCTGCAGCCGGGCCAGTCGGCCTCCTTGCTCGGCTATCCGGTGACCGAGATCGAGGCCATGCCCGATGTTGCCGCCAACAGCCTGGCCATGGCGTTCGGCGACTTCGAGAAGGGCTATCTGATCACCGACCGCGCCGGCGTGCGGGTGCTGCGCGACCCCTATTCGGCCAAGCCGCACGTGCTGTTCTACACCACCAAGCGCGTCGGCGGCGGGGTGCAGAACTTTGACGCCGTGAAGCTGCTGAAGTTCGCGGTGAGCTAGGGTTTTCCTTCTCCCCCTGCGGGAGAAGGTGGCCTGCGAAGCAGGTCGGATGAGGGGTCTCAGTGACCTGTCCGATCTGCTTCGCGATCACCACAAGCGCTGCGCGACCCCTCATCCGTCGCCTCACGGCGACACCTTCTCCCGCAAGGGGAGAAGGAAAAGTTGGGACCCCCCACATGCCCCTATCCTGACCCTGGCCGAGGCCCGGGCGTTTCTGCGCGCCTCCGACACCTCGGAAGACGCCACGATCAGCCTGCTGATCGACGCCGCCGAGGCCCGCGTCGCCGCCGCGACCGGCCTGATCCTGACCCCCGCCAGCCCAGCGCCCCTGCGCCTGGCCATCCTGACCCTGGTCTCCCACGCCTACGCCCACAGAGAGTCCGGCGAGCCCTCGCTGGCCCTGGTCGAGCCGTGGCTGGCCCCTTACCGAAAGGCTCGCCTGTGAGCGATCAAGCCCTCGCCGACAGCCTCGTCGCCGCCCTCAAGGCCGCGCCGGCGCTCACTGCCATCCTCGGCCAGCGCATCTATGCTCGCGCCCCGCGCGTGCCGACCTATCCGTGCCTGGCCGTCAGCCGCACCGAAAGCCGCGTCGTCGAGGGCGAGGTGATCGAGCATCTGCTGACCCTGACCTGCGTCTCGAAGTTTGGCGGCCCCGAGGAGGCCCGGGCCGTGGTCGCCGCCGTCCGCGCGGTGATCCACGACGCCCGCCCGACCATCGTTGGCCGGCGCCTCGTGAACCTGCGCGTCGCCTATGCCGACGTCTTCCCCGCCGCCGATCGCGAACTGACCCTCGGGATCGTGCGCGTGCGGGCCGTCACCGAACCCCTATAGACACGGAGCACTCTCATGGCCGCTCAAGCCGGCAAGGACATCCTGCTGAAGATCAACGACGGCGCCCCGACGCCGACCTTCGTCACCGTCGCGGGCCTGCGGGCCAAGACCATCAGCCTCAACGCCAGGACCATCGACGCCACCGACAGCGACAGCGCCGGCCGTTGGCGGGAACTGCTGGCCGGAGCCGGCGTGCGCGCCTGCGCCGTGTCGGGCTCGGGCGTGTTCCGCGACGCCGCTTCCGACGCCCAGGTGCGCCAAAGCTTCTTCGACCAGTCGGCCCGGACGTGGCGGCTGACGATCCCGGACTTTGGACACCTGGAAGGGCCGTTCATCGTCGCGGCCCTGGAATATGCCGGCGACCACGATGGCGAGGCGGCGTTCGCGCTGAGCCTGGCGAGCGCGGGGGCGGTGACCTTTACGGCGATCTGACAAATCCTCCCCCTGCTGGGGGAGGTGGCCCGAATGGGCCGGAGGGGGAAGTCATCCCACGCCGGCCAACTTCCCCCTCCGTCGCTCCGCGACACCTCCCCCTTCAGGGGGAGGATCTGAAAGGCGCCCTTCCATGCCACCCGCAAACCCCGCCCGAGGCGAGGTCGTCGTCCACCTGGCCGGCGCCCCGCGCCGCCTGTGCCTGACTCTCGGCGCCCTGGCCCGTATCGAAGGCGCTCTGGCCCTCACCGACTGGCGCGAGCTGCCCGCCCGAATGGAGACCCTGTCGGCCCGCGAGCTGCTGGCCGTGCTGGCCGCCCTGATCGAGGACGAGCCGGCCGACCTCTCCGGCGTCACCATCCCCGAAGCCCTGGCCGCTGTGGCCGCAGCGCTCGCGGCTTCAACCTCAGGGATGGGCGCATGAACGACTGGCCCGACGCCCTGCGGCTGGCCGTCCGGCTGAACATCGCGCCCGAGGCGTTCTGGCGGCTGTCCCTGCGCGAGTGGCGGACGCTGACCGCCGCGCCCGCCGCGCCGGTCCTGACCCGCCCGATCCTCGACGCCCTGATCGCCCGCTTTCCCGACGAGGAGACCCCGCCATGAGCGGTTTCGACACCGACGGCCTGTCGTCCGTCCCCGCCCGCGCCGCCGAGGCCGCTGCGTCGCTGGAGGCCCTCAAAGCTCCGGCCCAGCGCGCCGCCTCAGCCATCGACGAGGCCTTCGCCCGGGCCGGGTCGAGCCTGGCCAAGTCGCTGGCCAGCGCCGCCGCCGACGGCGAGATCTCGCTGGCCGAACTGGCGCGGGCGGTGATCGGCGCGGCCGGTGCGGCGATGAAGGGCGGGGGTCTGGCGGAGGCGGTTTCGGGCTGCTTCGGCGGGGCCAATTTTTCGGGTTCGAGGGCAGACGGCGGTCCGGTGCTGCCGGGCGGAGCCTATCTGGTCGGCGAGCGCGGGCCGGAGGTTTTTCGGCCTTCCGGGGCCGGCAGCGTCGAGCCGCTGGGCGGCGGGGTGGTGTCGGTGACGGTCAATGTGTCGGGTGGCGACGCAGCGGGTCTGGCGCGGTCGGACGCCCAGCTGGCGCAGGCTCTGGCGCGGGCGGTAAGTTTGGGGGCGAGGGGGCTTTAGTCCTTCTCCCCTTGCGGGAGAAGGTGGCCGCGGAGCGGACGGATGAGGGGTTTCTCCCGATCCGTCCGCGCGACCCCTCATCCGTCAGCCAGTGGCTGACACCTTCTCCCGCAAGGGGAGAAGGAAGATCAGATCGCCACCGCCGTCGTCGGCGCGAGGCCGTACTTGTTCTCGCTCGGCTGGCCGGTGCTGCAGCCGACCCACAGGGTGAAGGCCAGCCACACCGCGAAGGCGACGAACAGCGAGATGAAGAAACCGCCCAGGGCGGTGATCGCCGCCAGATCGGGCTCGCCATTATTGATCGCCGCCAGGGCCGCCGTGACGCCGATCGAGATCGCCGAACCGAACACCAGGATCGGGCCGAACACCCAGGGCAGGGCCTGCCACCAGCCGGTCTGACCCATGTCGTGCAGGCGCTTGGTGTGGATGCAGATCGAGCACCAGATCGAGACCACCGACAGGGCCCAACCGAAGAACGGCACCCAGCCCGCCACGACGTTCGCGCCCAGCAGGCAGAGCCAGCCGATCCAGAACGCCTGCCGGCCGATGCGGCCTTCCGGCGAAAAGAACAGGGTCTTCCAGTCCATGTCGGTCTCCAATTCGTGACCCCATACCTAGGGGGTGGCGCCCCGCGCAAGAAGTGAAAAGCGGGTCATGACGCAGACTTAATCGCGAGCGGCATTTTCCGAGCATTCAACTCTTGCCCGCCCACACCCGCGAAAGCGGGGATCCAGACCATTTTCCGAACGATGTTCGGCGGCGCTGCTTGCCGCGTCCTTCCTCCACCTTTCATCAAAAGGAGACGCCATGAGCGCCTTCCACGATATCCGCCTGCCTGCGCGGCTGGCCTTTGGCTGCACGGGCGGCGTCGAGCGGCGCACCGAGGTGGTGACGCTCGCCTCGGGCCACGAGCGCCGCTCCAGTCCATGGGCGCAAGGTCGCCGCCGCTATCTGATCGCCACCGCCACCCGGCCGCTGGACGAGGCGGCCGAGCTGGTCGCCTTCTTCGAGGCCCGGCGCGGACGGCTGCACGGCTTTCGCTTCCGCGACCCCAGCGATTTGAAGTCCTGCCTGCCCTCGGCCCAGCCGGCGGCCGCGGATCAGGCCATCGGAACCGGCGACGGGGCGCGCAAGGTCTTTCAGCTGACCAAGGCCTATGGGACCGGCGCCGAAGCGGCGGTCCGCACCATCGCCAGACCGGTCACCGGGACGGTGAAGGTCGCGGTGGCCGGCGTCGCCCTGGCCCCGGCCGCCTTCACGGTGGATCTGGCGACCGGTCTTGTCACCCTGCTCGCGGCTCCGGCTGCGGGCGCGGCCGTCAGGGCAGGGTTCGAGTTCGACACCCCGGTGCGCTTCGACATCGACCGGCTGGACGTGCAGATGGAGGGCTTCGCCGCGGCGCGGATCAGCGCCTGTCCGCTGGTCGAGGTGCGGGCCTGATGCGCGCCGTTCCCGCCGAACTGGCTGCTCGTCTTGAGGACGGCGCGGCCAGCCTGTGCCACGCCTGGATCCTGACCCGAACCGACGCGGTGGTGCTGGGCTTTACCGATCATGACCGCGATCTGGTGGTCGATGGTGCGGCCTGCCACGCCGCCACCGGCTGGACCGCCGGGGCCCACGAGACGACGGCGGGCTTTTCGCCCGGTCTGGCGGCCGCGCTCGGCGCTCTGGACGACAGCGCCGTCACCGCCGAGGACATCGAGGCTGGGCTCTATGACGGGGCGTCGGTGGCGTGCCTGCGCGTGGACTGGCGCCGCCCGGACCTGTTCGTGCGGCTGTGGACAGCGCGCGTGGCTCGCATCCGCCGCGAAGGCCAGGCCTTCACCGCCGAGCTCGAGGGGCCGCTGGCCGACCTCGACCGTGTGGCGGGGCGCACCTTTGGCCGGTTGTGCGATGCGGCGTTGGGTGACGCGCGCTGCGGGATCACGGCAGGGCCGGACGCGACTTGCGACAAGCGCTGGCGGACCTGCGTCGAGACGTTCGGCAATGGCATCAACTTCCGGGGCTTTCCCGCCATGCCCGGCGAGGACTTCCTGACGCTCTACCCGTCCGAGGGCGAGCGGCATGACGGGGGGAGAAGGTGAGGGTGGCTATGCAAGATCCTCCCCCTAGCGGGGGAGGTGTCGGCCCGTACGGGCCGACGGAGGGGGAAGTGCTGCTGACTCATTGCGGTCTTCCCCCACCGGCCCCCAATCAAGTTGGGAACCGCCTCCCCCTTCAGGGGGAGGACCTTATTCTCGCCGAAGCCCGCCAATGGCTGGGCACGCCCTACCGACATCAGGCCAGCCTGCGGGGCGTCGGCTGCGATTGCCTGGGCCTGATCCGGGGCGTCTGGCGCGCACTCCACGGCGAAGACCCCGAAACCCCGCCACCCTACCGCCCCGACTGGGCCGAGGTCGGCGGCGCCGAAATCCTGCTGGAGGCCCTCGGCCGCTGGCTGCTCCCACTGCCGCTCGCCGAGGCGAGGCCAGGCGATGTCCTGGTGTTCCGCATGGAGCCCGGCGCGGTCGCCAAGCACTGCGCGATCCTCTCCGCGCCAATCGGCGAAGGGGGCCGCATGATCCACGCCTATTGGGGCCGCGCCTGCGTTGAAAGCTGGCTGGGACGGTGGTGGAAGGAGCGGTTGGCGGGGGTGTTCCGGTTTCCGGAGCCAGATCCCTCTCCCCTTGCGGGAGAGGGTGGGCCGCGTCAGCGGTCCGGGTGAGGGGTCGCACGGCGTGATCGCCGCGACGGCCGATGAAGCCGGGCGCCAAGCTTAAAGAACGATCGACCCCTCATCCGGCGCTGCGCGCCACCTTCTCCCGCAAGGGGAGAAGGAGAAATTCGGAGCCCCCTAGATGGCCCAGGTGATCCTCTCCTCCGTCGGCGCGGCCCTCGGCGGACCCGTCGGCGGCTTTGTCGGCGCGATGCTGGGCCGGGCGGCCGACAGCGCGGTGATCAACGCCCTGTCGCCGGCCCGCCAGCTTGGCCCGCGCATCCCCGAACTGCGCGTCACCGGCGCGGCCGAAGGCGCGGCGATCCCGTGCGTGTTCGGACGCGGCCGGGTGGGCGGTCACATCATCTGGGCCGCGCGATTCCGTGAAAAGCGGATCGAAGGCCGGGTCGGCGGGAGCAAGGGTCAGAAGACCAGCAGCTATGCCTACAGCCTGTCGTTCGCCGTGGCGGTCGGCGAGGGCGCCATCGACGGGATCGGCCGGGTCTGGGCTGACGGCAAGGTGATGGACATGGCCGGCGTAACCATGCGCCTGCATCGCGGAACGCAGGACCAGACGCCCGACCCGCTGATCGAAGCTGTGGAGGGGCAGGCCCCCGCCTATCGCGGCCTCGCCTATGTGGTGTTTGAGGACTTGGCCCTGGAAGCCTTCGGCAATCGCCCGCCGCAGCTGTCGTTCGAGGTTTTCCGGCGGCCGGGCTCGCCCACGGGGCTGGAGGCGCGGCTCAAGGGCGTGTGCCTGATCCCCGGCGCGGGCGAGTTTGTTTACGCCACCGACGCCGTCCTGCGCCGCGACGGCATCACCCGGACCACGGCCGAGAACGTCAACAACGCCGAGGGGCGGCCCGACCTTGTCGTGTCTCTGGATCAACTTCAGGCGCAGCTGCCGGAGGTGGATCATGTCACCCTGGTGGTCTCGTGGTTCGGGACCGACCTGCGCTGCGGGGCCTGCCAGATCAAGCCGGGCGTCGATCAGGCCTTCAAGGCGACGATCCCGCACGAGTGGCGGGCCGGCGGTGTCGATCGTTCGGGCGCTCATGTGATCTCGCAGCATGACGGCGGCCCGGCCTATGGCGGCACACCGTCCGACCGCTCGGTGCTGCAGGCCATAGCCGAGCTGAAGCGCCGCGGGCTGAAGGTGACCCTCTATCCATTTGTGTTGATGGATGTGCCGGAGGGCTCGGGCCTGCCCGATCCCTATGGCGCAAGCGCGCAGGGCGCCTATCCGTGGCGCGGCCGGATCACCTGCCATCCCGCGCCCGGGCAAGCGGGCTCGCCGGATGGTGGGGCTACGGCAGCGTCCCAAGTCGCCAGCTTCTTCGGCGGCGCCACGCCGGCTCAGGTCGGCGCGAGCGACGGCCTGCCGAGCTTCTCGGGCATCGGCTGGGGTTTCCGGCGGATGATCCTGCACTATGCGCGTCTGGCACAACTGGCCGGCGGCGTGGACGGTTTCCTGATCGGCTCGGAGCTGCGCGGCCTGACCACGGTGCGCGGCGCCGGCGGGGCCTATCCGGCCGTGGCGGCGTTGAAAACGCTGGCCGGCGATGTGCGCGCCATGGTCGGAGGCGGAACCAAGCTCGGCTACGCCGCCGACTGGAGCGAGTATTTCGGCCATCAGCCGGGCGGCGGCCACGCCGTGTTCCATCTGGATACGCTGTGGGCCGACCCGACCATCGATTTCGTCGGCGTGGACTTCTATCCACCGATCACTGACTGGCGGGACGGCGAGGATCATCTGGACGCGACGGCAGGCTTCGAAGGCCCGCACGACCCGGCCTATCTGCGCGCCCGCCTGACCAGCGGCGAGGGCTTCGACTGGTACTATGCCAGCCCCGCCGACCGCGACGCCCAGGTCCGCACCGCCATCACCGACGGCGTCCATGGCGAGGCGTGGATGTTCCGGCCCAAGGACCTGAAGTCCTGGTGGTCCAGCCCCCATCACGACCGGCCCGCAGGCGGGCGCTCGTCGACGCCGACCGCCTGGGTCCCGCGCTCCAAGCCGATCCGCCTGACCGAGTTTGGCTGCCCGGCCGTGGACAAGGGCGCCAATTCGCCCAACCTGTTCGTCGATCCCAAGAGCGCCGAGAGCCACCTGCCGCCCTGGGCGACCGGCGCGCGCGACGAGTTCGGCCAGCGCCGGATGCTGGAGGCGGTGCTCGACTGGCTGGCTGACCCGGCCGCCAATCCGCTGTCGCCCAGCTATGGCGGCCCGATGATCGAGGCGGCCAGCGCCTGGTGCTGGGACGCGTGGCCGTTTCCAGACTTTCCCGCCCGCGCCAATGTCTGGAGCGATGGTCCCAACTGGCCGCTGGGCCACTGGCTGAACGGCCGCGCGGGCATCGCGCCGCTGGCCGAGCTGGTGGCGGCCCTGGCCGCGAGAGCTGACGTCACGCTTGATCCCGGAGAGGCCAGCGGGGCGGTGGTCGGCTATGTGATCGACCGACCCATGCGTCTGCGCGACGCCCTCGCGCCTCTCACCGCCGCCTTCGGCCTCGACACTGTCGAGCGGGGCGGGCAGGCGCGGCTGGTCTCGCAAACCGGTCTCGCCCTCGCGTCGCTGGACGAGGCCGACCTGGCCTGGCCCGAGGACCGCCCCGCCGCCGTCTCCACCAGTCGCACGCTCGTCGAACCCGCCCAGGCCCTGCGCCTGCGTTTCATCGACGCCGGCCGCGACTACCAGACCGGCGCCCTGATCGTCCGCCGCGACGACGGACAAGGGACCGCCGACGCCGACGCGCCCATCGTCATGGCCGCGGCCGAGGCGGAACTGGCCGGGCGGAGAATGTTGAACGGCTCGGCGTCGGCACGGCGCGAGACTATCGTCCATCTGTCGCCCCTGGCCGCCCTGCGGCTGGAGGCTGGTGACCGTGTCGCGTTCGAAGGCGGGGCCTGGCGCGTGGTCCGGGTTGATCTGGATGAGCACCCTCGCGCCACCCTCGCGCCGGTCCCCGCCGGCTCCGAACTGGACGGCCGCCTCGACTGGACCCCGGCCCCGCCCCGCGAGCCGGTCGGTCCGCCGGCCCTGCTGGTCCTCGACCTGCCGGCCGTCAATGACGACGCCAGACCGTGGGCCGCCGCCGCCGCCGAGCCTTGGCGGCCGTTCGACATCCATGCCGGAGGCGATCTGGACACCCTGAAGGTTCGCGCTCGCATCGCCACGCCGGCCACCTTGGGCGAGACGGTGAACGATCTTCCGCCGGCCTCGCCGCACCGGCTGGATCGTTCCGGCCGCCTGACCGTGCGGCTGGAGGGCGCCACCCCGGCCAGCCGTACGCTCGCCGCCGTGCTGGCGGGCGACAACGCCCTGGCGGTGCTGGCGCCCTCGGGCGAATGGGAGGTCATCGGCTTCACCACGGCCGAGGCGGTGGCTGCGGATGTCTGGACCCTGTCGGGCCTGCTGCGCGGCCAGCGCGACGGCGCGGCGGGCGAGGCGGCGATTCCGGCCGGAGCACCGGTGGTGCTGCTCGACGAGGCGCTGGCCCGGTTGGAGGTCGCGCCGTTCGAGCGTGGCGTCCCGCTGATTGTTCGCGCCGCGCCGGCCGGTGGTCCGCCCTCGGGCGCTTCGATGAGCCAGATCACGACCACCTGGCGCGGCCGGGCCTTGCGTCCGCTAGCGCCCGCTCACCTGCGCGTGCGGGTCTCTGGCAGTGACCGTTTGATCAGCTGGATCCGTCGCGACCGCCTGGGCGGCGATGTCTGGGAGGGCGAGGTTCCGCTCAGTGAAATCGCCGAAACCTGGCGCTTGCGGGTGCTGAACGGCGCGGTCGCGGTCCGTGAGGTCGAGCTTTCAGCGCCCGCCTTCACCCACACCGCCGCCATGCGCGTGGCCGACCTGGCGGCAGGCGTCAGCGGCGTCCTGACGGTCGAAGTGGCTCAGGGTTCGGCCAGTTTGGGCTGGGGCGCGGCCGCGACACGAACGCTCTGACGCTTGTGCGCCGCCGCGAATGGCCTAAGTGAGGGCGGACTCCGCTGACTTAATTTTGAGGACCTTCCTTGGCGCGCGATCCCTATCAGGAACTTGGCGTTTCCCGGACCGCGACCACGGACGAGATCCGCAAGGCGTTCCGCAAGCTCGCCAAGCAGTTCCACCCGGACGCCAATCCGGGCAACAAGGCCGCCGAGGATCGCTTCAAGCAGGTCAGCGCGGCTTTCGACATCCTGGGCGACGTGGCCAAGAAGAAGAAGTTCGACGCCGGCGAGATCGACGCGGACGGTCGCGAGGTCGCGCGTGGCTTTGGCGGCGGCGGGTTCAATCCCGGGGCGGGCGGCTTCAATCGCGGCGGCTTCCAGTCGCGCGGCGGGGCGGCCGATGGCCCGGAGATCGACCTGGGCGACCTGTTCGGCGATATTCTGGGCCGCGGCCCGCGGGGCGGCGGCGGCTTCTCGCCGCGCGGCGCTGACGTGCGGGCCCGGCTCGACATTGACCTGGAAGAAGCCATTCGCGGCGGCAAGAAGCGCGTGGCCTTTTCGGACGGCCGCACCATCGACGTCACCATCCCGCTCGGCGCGCAGGAAGGCCAGACCCTGCGCCTGAAGGGCCAGGGCAGCCCCGGTCGCGGCGGCCAGGGCGACGCCCTGATCGAGCTGTCGATTAAGCCACACGCCATCTATCGCCGTGAAGGCGAGACCCTGGTTATGGATCTGCCGGTCTCGGTGCCCGACGCGGTGCTGGGCGGCAAGATCGAGGCGCCCACCCCCGATGGCAATGTCATGCTGGCCGTGCCCAAGGGCTCCAACAGCGGCGCCACCCTGCGCCTGAAGGGCCGGGGCCTGGCCGACGCCAAGGGCAAGCGCGGCGATCTGCTGGCCCGGCTGGTGGTCACCCTGCCCGACGAGCCCGACAGCGACCTGGAAAAGTTCGCGCAAGCCTGGCGCGACCAGAAGCCGTATTCGCCGAAGCGGAAGTAGTTGTATCGACATTTGTCGATACGCGTGCAATCCTTCGGCTGAATCTGGAGGATCTTACGTGCAGGTGCTGATCAAAAAATGGGGAAATAGCGCTTCTGTCCGCATTCCCGCGACGGTTATGGCGGCCGCCTCGCTCGGCCTGGATCAAGCGGTGGACGTGCGCGAGGAAAACGGCCGGATCATCATCGAGCCGATCCGCGCGCCGAGCTATGATCTGAACGATCTTCTGGCGCGGATGACGCCGGAGACTTTCCCTGACGACGCCGATTTTGGCGGACCCGTTGGTGAAGAAGTCTGGTGACGGGGCGTTACGTTCCCGAAGCCGGCGATATTGTCTGGCTCCAATTCGATCCGCAGGCGGGACATGAGCAGGCCGGCCATCGGCCGGCCTTGGTGCTGTCGCCGTCCAACTACAATGCAAGGCGCGGCATGATGGTCTGCTGCCCGATGACAAGCCGGATCAAGGGCTATGTTTTCGAGGTTGTAGTTCCGGGCCAGGAACCGAGCGCCGTCTTGGCCGATCAGGTGAAGAGCCTGGATTGGGTTGCGCGGCGCGCTACGCGAAAAGGCGTGGCCTCGCCGGAAGTGCTGGCCGAGGTTCGCGCCAAGCTGAAGGCGTTACTAAACTTCTGAATCCCAAAACAATCGTCATCCCGGCCGCAGAGACGCGGAGCCGGGATGACAACCTTTTGGAACTCAACCTACGCCTCGAAGAACGCCAGCAGGTCCTGTTGATCACGTCCGCACGGGTCGTCGCCATTGCCGTGCAGCAGACCAGGATAAACCTAAAGGATTTCATTCTTCAGCAGCTTGACGCTCAGCACGGCGCTGTCGGCGATGGGAACAATCCGGTCGTTGTCGCCGTGCATCAGCCGCACAGGCGCGTCGATCTTCTTGAGATCCGCAATGAAGGCGGTTTGCCCTCTGGCGTCGTCCAGCCGTGACAGAACGCCACGCCCCGTTCATATACTGGCCGTTCAGTCTCCATTCAGGCCCGACCCCCTAAACCCGACAGCATGAAACCGATCCGCGCCCTTCTCGTCGTCGCTGCTCTCGTCGCCACCCTTCCGGGTTCGGCGTCGGCGCAACGCCGTCCGGATTCGCTGGGAGCCGATTGGCGCGCGCAGTCGGACCAGGCGCGTGGCGGCGTGCAGTCGGGCCGGCTTGTGCCCCTGTCGGCGGTGATTGAGCGCATCGCTCGCCGCACGCCGGGCCGGGTGCTCGACGCTGGGCTGGAGGGCCGCAACTATCGGGTCCGGTGGGCCACCACCGACGGCCGTCGCATCGACTTCATCGTCGACGCCGAGACCGGCCAGATCCTCAGCGCCAACTAAAGGTTTCCTTCGCATGCGTATCCTGCTCGTCGAGGACGATCCCGACCTGTCGCGTCAGCTGAAGCTGGCCCTGGCCGACGCGGGCTACGCCGTCGACCATGCGCCCGACGGCGAAGAAGCCCAGTTTTTGGGCGAGACCGAGCCTTACGACGCCGTGATCCTCGACCTGGGCCTGCCCAAGGTGGACGGCGTTTCGGTGCTGGAGCGCTGGCGCCGCGGCAATGTGGCCACGCCGGTGCTGATCCTGACCGCTCGCGCCGCCTGGAGCGACAAGGTCGCCGGCTTCGACGCCGGGGCCGACGACTATCTGGCCAAGCCATTCCACACCGAAGAGCTGCTGGCCCGTTTGCGCGCCCTGCTGCGCCGCTCGGCCGGCCATGCGGCGCCCAGCCTGTCGTGCGGGGCTCTGCGCCTGGATCCGCGCGCCGCCCGGGCCAGCGTCAACGGCGAGCCCCTGCGCCTGACCTCGCTGGAATACCGTCTGCTGCACTACATGATCATGCACCAGGGCCGGGTGATCGGCCGCACCGAACTGGTCGAGCACCTGTATGATCAGGACTTCGACCGCGACTCCAACACCATCGAGGTGTTCATCGGCCGTCTGCGCAAGAAGCTGGGTTCGGACCGCATCGAAACGGTGCGCGGCCTGGGCTATCGCCTGACCCCGCTGGAGGGCGAGGCGGCCGAGTGACGCTGCGAGCGGGAGCTTAAGCGGTGTTTGACCTTCGCCGGCCCTCGCTGGTTCGTCGGCTGGTGCTGCTGGCCGTCGTCTGGAACCTCGTGGTTCTGGTCGCGGCCGGCGCTTTCCTGACCGCCCAGTTCCGTGACGCCGCCATCCGCCGCTTCGACTCGTCCCTGGCCGTGCTGACCGACGACCTCTACGCCCTGTCGACGGTGGAGGAGGGCCAGGTCAGGGCTCCCGCGCTGACCGATATCCGCGCCACGCGGGCCTATTCGGGCCGCTACTGGACGATCTTCGACAAGACGAAGGCCGGTTCGCTGAAGGTGATCGAGCGCTCGCGCTCGCTGTTCGACAGCGATCTGATGGTGTCGTCCGAACAGGTCGATCGACTGGTGGCCGCCCCGGGCAAGACCCTGTTCTTTGAGATGCGCGGACCGCAGGACAAGCCGTTGCGCGCCGCCGCGATCCTGACCCAACTGCCCGGTCACGCCGATCCTGTGGTGTTCATCGCCGCCGAGGACCGCTCGCCCATCGACGCCGACGCCGGGCGATTTGGCCGGATCACCGCCCTGGCCCTGCTGCTCTTGGGCGGCGGCCTGATCTTCGCGGTGGTCGTGCAGGTGCGGGTGGGCCTGGCGCCGTTGTTCCAGCTGCGCCGCGAGGTCGCCTCGGTAAGGCGCGGCAGGGCCGAGCGCCTCACCCGCACCTATCCCGAGGAACTGGAGCCCCTGGCCCTCGAACTGAACGCGCTGCTGGCGCACAATCAGGAAGTGGTCGAGCGCCAGCGCACCCATGTCGGCAACCTGGCCCATGCCCTGAAGACCCCCTTGTCGGTAATGCTGACCGAGGCCAGCCAGCAGCCGGCCCCCCTGGCTCCGGGAAGTCTGGCTGAGGTGGTGACGCGCCAGGCTGACGTGATGCGCGAGCAGGTCGACCACCATCTGCGCCGGGCCCGCGCCGCCGCCCGCTCCCAGACCTTCGGCGAGCGCACCCCGGTCGAGCCGATCCTCGACGAGCTGGCCGTGACCCTCGAGCGGATCTTCCAGGACAAGGGCGTCGAGATCGACTGGCGCTGCCCCGAGGACCTGAGCTTCCAGGGCGAGAAGCAGGACCTGATGGAGCTGGCCGGCAACGTCATGGAAAACGCCGGCAAATGGTGCAAGGGCAAGATCCGCGCGGAGGCGACGCCGACCACGGCCGAGCGCTGGACCCTGATCGTCGACGACGACGGTCCCGGCCTGCCGCCTGAACGCTGGGTCGATGCTCTCAAGCGCGGACAGCGCATGGACGAGCACACGCCGGGATCTGGCCTGGGTCTTTCCATCGTCGACGAACTGGCCCGCGCCTACGGCGGATCGGTGACGCTTGGTGAATCGCCGCTGGGCGGATTGCGCGTTTGCCTCGACCTTCCGCGTGCGGAAACCTAGCGACTCCTTGTCGCGCAGGTTGTGTTGCAGGGCGTATATCGTCTCAGGGCTAAACCTCTGGCGCCCTTGGCCTTTCCGTCCTCCGGCGAAGCGGCGAATGCGGAGACTTTTTTGACGGGTTTGGGAAAGTCTTAACCTCGTTGCCAACATGGTTGACGCTGTCGGTCTTTTCGATCCGGCGGGGGATCATGGCCGCAATCGCTGCGCATAAATTGCAGATCGTTCGGATGTTGGTGGAAACTGCGCCCGACTCTGCCCTGCGCAGCCTGGAGCTGGCCCTGGCCAGCGTCGGCAGCGTTGGCGGCCTCGCGCAGGTGCGCGGTCTCGTCGAGGACGAGACCAGCGACCGCTTCGTCCGCAACAACATCCTGGCTCCCATCGTGCCGATGTGCGCGGTGCGCGGCCCCGGACAGATCAGCTTTTCGCCGCGCGTCCTCCCATTCCTCTGGAAGGCGCTGAAGACCATCGCGCCACAGCGCATCGAGGAAGCCGGCGCCAAGTGCAATCCGTGGGACCTCGAGCAGGGAACGCCGGATGTTTTCGGCGACCTGTGCGGCATGGCCGCGCGGGGCCTGCGCGACGCCGAGCAGGAGGCCTTCGACGCGGCCCGCGGCCTGGGCGGAACCGAGGAACTTATCCACTGCCTCGAGATCAGCCACATCGTCCGTGCGGCCCTGCCCAAGCTGTCCGAATGGGTCAGCCGGATGAGCGGCGAACGCGCCGCCGCCGCGCGCCTGGCCTATCGCGACGCCTGCGCCATCCGAGAGGATTCCGGCGCGCGCCTGTTCGACATGCTGGCCGCCCATCTGCCTGACGACTGGCGGATACTGCGGGTGATCTCGGCGGTCATGGACCGGCCCAACGACCGCTATCTGGCCTCGTCGGAAGTCAGCTCTTTCGGCGAGCGCGTGCTGGCCGAGATCGACGCCTCCATCAACCTGATCCGCGACTTCGACCTCGACAAGGGCGAGAAGCTGGGTCGCGAGGCGGCCATGGCCGCTCAGCGCGTGTCCCTGCAGATCACCGAGTTCGAGCAGTCGGTGAACATCGCCAAGGACGGCCCCTGGGGCCGGCGCCTGGGCAAGTACAAGCAGCAGATCGCCCAGGTCGTCGAGCTGCGGATGAGCACCGCCGACAAGGAACTGGGCGACGCCCTGCCGACCAAACCGATCTCGATCCTGGGCAAGAAGGGCGGCAAGGGCGTGCCCAAGCTGACCTCGCCGCCGGACGAGGCGCTGGTGCGCCGCGCCACCGCCATCCTGATCTTCATCGAACATCTGCGGCCCTGCGCGGCCCAGAGCGGCTACGGCTCGACGCGCGGCAAGGCTCTGGAAAAGCTCAACAGCCGGCTCGATCAGTATATCGAGGACGTCCTCTATGCGGCGCGCACCGGCGAAGGCGGCGATCCGGCCCTGGCGCAGCAATATCTCGACATCGCCGCCGGCTTCATCGCCCATACCCGCGACGACAAGACCGCCGAGATCGTCCGCCGCCGCGCCGCCGCCGCCATCGCCGCCTGACGCGCCGTCCCTTAAGCGCTTTTTTCGCTAACGGCGGATCGCTTCCTTAAGCTAACACGCGGCCCATGATCGCTTTCTGGATCTCGGCGGCCGGACTGTCGGCCGCGGCTGGCGCCCTGGTTCTGCGCGGCGCGGCGCGCGCGGGTGCCGTCGACGGCGCTTCGGCCGATCTGGACACCCACAAGCGCCAGCTTGGCGAGATCGACCGATTGGCCGAAGGCGGCCTGCTGGACGAGTCCGAGCATAGGGCCGCCCGGGCCGAGGCGGGCCGCCGCCTGCTGGCCGCCGCCGACACCGCCGAGACCTGGTCCCGGGACGGACTCGGATCGCGGCGGATCGCCGTGACCGCCGCCGCCGTCGCGCCGCTGCTGGCCGTGGCGGCCTATGTGTTCATCGGATCGCCGGGCTTCTCCGACCAGCCCTATGCAAAACGCGTGGCCGAGTGGCGCGCCACCGACCCCAGCCAGCTGGATCCGCCGCGCATCGCCGCCGTGCTGGAAACCATCGCCGCCCAGCGCCCCAACGACGCCGAACCGCTCAAACACCTGGCCCTGGCCCGCACCGCCTCGGGCGACTTGGCCGGCGCCGAACAGGCCCTGCGCAAGGCCGTGCGCCTGGCCCCCGGTCGCGCCGACCTGTGGACCGGACTTGGCGAGACCTTTGTGGCCGAGGCTAAGGGTCAGGTCGGCCCCGACGCCAGGCTGGCTTTCCGCGAAGCCCTGAAGATCGACCCAAACAGTCTGTCGGCCCGCTATTATCTGGGGCGGGGCAAGATCGGCGACGGCGACGTGGCCGGAGGTTTGGCCGACTGGCGCGCCCTGGCCGCCAGTCTGGCGATCCAGGACCCGCGCCGCGAGGCGATGAACCGCGAGATCGCCCAGGTCGAGGCCGCCGGCGGCATTCCCGCTCCCCAGGCCGCGCCCGAAGAAGCCGCCCAGGTCCAGGGCATGATCGCCGGCATGGTCGATGGCCTGGCCGCGCGCCTGAAGACCTCGCCCGACGATCCCGATGGCTGGGTGCGACTGGTCCGGGCCTATGCCGTGCTGGGCGACACCGCCAAGCGCGACGCTGCCATGACTTCGGCGACCCGGCGCTACGCCGATCAGCCAAAGGTTCTGGCTGCTTTGCGTCAAGCCGCCCAGACGCCGCCCCAAGCAAAGTCCGTTCCATGAGCTTCCGGCCGAAATCCCGCAAAGCGCGTCGTCGCCTGACCATCCTGCTGGCCATCGCTCCGGTGCTGGCCTTGGCCGTGGGTCTGGCGCTGTATGGCATGCGCGACGCCATCTCGCTGTTCTACACGCCCGCCCAGGCCCAGGAAGCCAAGGTCCCGGCCGGCCGCAAAGTGCAGCTGGGCGGCCTCGTCCAGGCCGGCAGCGTGGTCAAATATCCGGGCGGCGACGTCGAGTTCGTGGTGGCTGACCAGAAGGCGACCGCCAAGGTCAGGTTCCACGGCGACCTGCCGGACCTTTTCCGGGAGGGCCAAGGGATCGTGGCGCAAGGATCGTTCGACGCCTCGGGCATCTTCGTCGCCAAACAGGTGCTGGCCAAGCATGACGAGCGCTACATGCCACGCGAAGTGGCCAAGGCTCTAAAGGAGCAGGGCGAGTGGCGCGGCGAGGGCTCCGGCCCGCCCGCCTACGGATCCTCCCCCCAAGGGGGAGGTGTCGCCGCAGGCGACGGAGGGGGAAGTCGTTCAACCCAGCCCTCGACCACGCCCCCCTCCGGCCTTCGGCCTCCTCCCCCACGGGGGGAGGATCGCCCATGATCGTCGAACTGGGCGCCTTCGCCCTCGTCCTCGCCCTCATCATGTCGGTCGCGCAGAGCGGCCTGTCGGCGATCGCCGGCGTTCGGCGCGCGCCCATGCTGGCCGGAGCCGGTCGCGGCGCGGCTCTGGCGGCGTTCGGAGCGACGGCCGTCGCCTTCGCCTGCCTGGTCTGGGCCTTCGTGGCCTCGGACTTCTCGGTCGCCAATGTGGCGTCCAACTCTCACACCGCCAAGCCGCTGTTGTTCAAGGTGGCCGGAGCCTGGGGCAGCCACGAAGGCTCAATGCTGCTGTGGTGCCTGGTTCTGACCGGCTATGGCGCGGCCATGGCCCTGTTCGGTTCGACCCTGCCGCCCCGTCTGCGAGCCTATGCCGTGGCGGTGCAAGGCGCGGTAGGCGTGATGTTCCTGGCCTATACCGTCTTCGCCTCCAACCCGATGGCCCGGCTGACCGAGGTCCCCATCGAGGGCCGTTCGCTCAATCCGCTGTTGCAGGACTGGGCCTTGGCGGTGCATCCGCCGTTTCTCTACGCCGGCTATGTCGGGTTCTCGGTGGTCTACAGCCTGGCCATGGCCGCCCTGATCGACGGTCGTATCGACGCGGCCTGGGCGCGCTGGGTGCGGCCCTGGACCCTGGCGGCCTGGAGCTTGCTGACCATCGGCATCACGCTCGGCGCCTTCTGGGCCTATTACGAGCTGGGCTGGGGCGGCTGGTGGTTCTGGGACCCGGTCGAGAACGCCAGCTTCATGCCTTGGTTGATCGGGGCGGCCCTGCTGCACTCGGCCATCGTCATGGAAAAACGCGGCGCCCTGCCGGGCTGGACCGCCTTCCTGGCCCTGGCGGCGTTCACCTTCTCGATGCTGGGCGCCTTCCTGGTCCGCTCGGGCGTGCTGACCAGCGTCCACGCTTTCGCGGTCGACCCTAGCCGGGGCGTTTTGCTGCTGATCATGATGGGTGTCGCGGCGGGAGCTGGGTTCCTGCTATTCGCCCTGCGCGCCCCGGGCCTGAACTCGGGCGGCCTGTTTGCTCCCGTCAGCCGCGAGAGCGCCATCGTCCTCAACAACATCGTGCTGTCGACGGCCACCGCAACGGTCCTGCTGGGCACCCTCTATCCGCTGATCCGCGAGGCCATCGACGGCGAGGCGGTGTCGGTGGGCCCGCCGTTCTTCAACCTGACCTTTACACCGCTGATGTTGCTGGCCTTGGCCATCCTGCCAGCCGGACCTCTGCTGGCCTGGAAGCGCGGCGACGCCTCGGCGGTGATGCGCCGTCTGTGGGTCGCCCTGGCCGCCGCCGCCCTGCTGGGTTTGGTCGCCTATGCCGCCATCACCCCGCGCAAGGCCCTGGCCAGCGCCGGGGTCGCGTTGGGCTTCTGGCTGATCGGCGGCGCGCTGGTCGAGCTGGCCGAGCGCCTGAAGTTTCTGCGCGCTCCGATGGCGCAGGTCTGGCGGCGCGCCACGGGCCTGCCGCGCGGCGCGTGGGGTACGACCCTGGCCCATGCCGGCATGGGCGTGTTCGTTCTGGGCGCGTCTTTCGAGACCGCCTGGCGGGTCGAGCAGGCCCAGGCGCTTGGCCTGAACCAGTCGTTCAAGCTGGGCGCCTACACGCTGACCCTGACCGATGTCGGCACGGTCGAGGGTCCCAACTACCTGGCCGAGCGCGGCCTGGTCTTGATTACCGACAAGGCCGGACGGCTGGTCTGCAAGGCGCAACCCGAACGCCGGTTTTATCCGACCGGCGGACAGACGACCTCCGAGGTCCATATCTGCCCCAAGGGCCTGGACGACCTCTATATCGTGCTCGGCGAGCGCCGGGCCGGGGAGGGCGGTCAGCCGGCCTGGCTGGTGCGCGGCTACGTCAATCCGTGGGTGCGGCTGATCTTCCTTGGCCCGCTGCTGATGGCCATCGGCGGGGCGGTGTCGCTGTCGGATCGCCGGCTGCGGCTGGGCGTCGGGCGACGCGCCAAAGAGGCGGGAGCATGACGGCGCAGCTACAATCCCCGTCATCCCGGGACTTGTTCCCGGGACCCATCGCGCCGCCGCAAGGGCGGGACAGAAAAGCCCTCTTCCGTGCGGGCTGGACCATGGGTTCCGGGAACAAGTCCCGGGATGACGATGGTGGAGATGATCGCGAACACTCGTTCATCTCCAGGCTCGCGCGCGGCTTGTCTTCACGATTGAAGCTGTTCTTCATCGCCCTTGCCGCGGTGGCCTGCATGGCGGCCGCGTCCGAGCCGAACGAACGCCTGCCGGATCCGGCCCAGGAAGCCCGCGCTCGCGTCCTGTTCCGTGAAGTGCGCTGCCTGGTCTGCCAGAACGAGTCGATCGACGACTCCCAGGCCGACCTCGCCGGCGACCTGCGGCGAATCGTCCGGCAGGAGATCGCCAAGGGCCGTAGCGATCGCGAAGTCCGCACTTTCCTGGTGGCGCGCTATGGCGAGTTCGTGCTGCTGAAGCCGCCGTTCTCGGCCGGCAATTTCGTGCTGTGGCTGGCCCCGCTGGGAATTCTGGCCGCCGGCGGCGGGCTTATGGCGGCGCTTCTGCGTCGGCAAGGCGACGATGGGGTCGCCGAACCGGAGGATGTGGCGGACCTGTCTTCGGAGGAGGAAACTCGGCTGGCGGCCTTGCTGGAAGACGAAGGCCACGATTGCGCCGAAAAGACACCGCAAGAAGCACCTTCCGCGTGACGGAAAGATAATTCGAGAACCATTGCGCGTTACGCCATCGCGACTAGGTTCGTCTGCGAAGAAAGTTCTTCGGCGCCGAGCGCCGAGGGCGAACAGGTCCCGGCGCTCTGCGTCGCGGGTGAGGAAAGACAAGAGATGACCGCTAGGAAGTCGGGTTTTATTGTAGGCGCCGTTGCTGGCGCGGGCGTCGCCGCCGCAGCTCTTGCGGGCATGGGCATGCGCATGGGGACCGCCGGCGCGGCCGAGGTCCCCGCCGCCATCCGCGTCTCGACGGCGGCTGCGCCGTCCTTTGCCCCCCCACCCGGCGCGCCTATGTCGTTTGCCGACATCTTCGAGAAGGTCTCCCCGGCCGTTGTCCAGATCGACGTGACCTCCAAGGCCAGCCCCTCGCGCGGCCCGCGCATTCCTGGCCTGGAAGGCTTCGACATCGTGCCGCGCGGCCAGAAGCCGGGCGCCGATGGTGAGGATGAGTCCCCCGCCGCGCCCAAGCAGCAGTCCTCGGGCTCGGGTTTCTTCATCTCGGCCGAAGGCTACATCGTCACCAACAACCACGTCGTCGCCGACGCTGACGAGATCAAGGTCGTCATGAAGGACGGCCGCGAGCTGAAGGCCACCGTGGTCGGCCGCGACGAAGGCACCGATCTGGCGGTCATCAAGGTCATTGACCCCAAGGCCAAGGGCGC
This sequence comes from Caulobacter sp. DWR1-3-2b1, assembly GCF_049895765.1. Taxonomy (NCBI): domain Bacteria; kingdom Pseudomonadati; phylum Pseudomonadota; class Alphaproteobacteria; order Caulobacterales; family Caulobacteraceae; genus Caulobacter; species Caulobacter sp. DWR1-3-2b1. Next base: position 18,697 of record NZ_JAFCSZ010000004.1, on the reverse strand, counting down.
CGCTTTTCCCTATGTCGACTTCGAGAACTCCGCCAAGCCGCGGGTCGGCGACTGGGTCATCACCATCGGCAACCCGTTCGGCCTGGGCGGCACCGCCACGGCCGGGATCATCTCGGCCTATGGCCGCGATCTCAACGACAGCTCGTCGCGGTTTGTCGACTACATCCAGATCGACGCGCCGATCAACCGGGGCAATTCCGGCGGCCCGTCGTTCGACATCTATGGCCGCGTGATCGGCGTCAACACGGCGATCTTCTCGCCCACGGGCGGCTCGGTCGGCATCGGCTTTGCGATCCCGGCTGACGTGGCCGAGGCGACCGCCAAGCAGTTGATCGCCGGCGGCAAGGTCGTGCGCGGCTATATCGGCGCCAACATCCAGGACTTCTCCGAAGAGATGGCCGAAGCCCAGGGCATGCCCGACGTGAAGGGCGCGATTATCGCCGAACTGGTGGCCGGCGCGCCCGCCGCCAAGGCTGGCCTGATGCCGGAAGACATCGTGACCGCTGTCAACGGCGTCAACGTCAAGAGCGGTTCGGAACTGACCCGCGAAGTGGCCAAGGCCAAGCCGGGCGACATCATCCGCATGTCGATCCTGCGCAGCGGCAAGCCTCGCACCGTCGAGGTCAAATCGGGCGTTCGTCCGGCCGAAGACGCCCTGGGCGCGACCAACAACGACGGTGAAGACGGCGGCGCTCCGGCGACCCCTGACAAGCCCCAGACCCAGAAGTTCGAAGCCCTGGGCCTGACCCTGGCGCCGCTCGATACGACGGCGCGCGCCACCTACAAGATCGCGCCCGAAGTGCGCGGCGTGCTGATCGTCGGCGTCAAGGCCGACTCTGATGCGGGCGAGAAAGGCCTGGTGAAGGGCGATGTCCTGGCCAGCGTCAGCGGCGTGGCGGTCAACTCGACCAGCGAAGTCGCCGGCGCCATCTCCGCCGCTCAAAAGGGTGGCCGGACCAGTGTCTTGGCCAAGGTGATCCGTCAGGGCCGCCCGGTCTTCGTGCCGCTGAAGATCGCGCCGTAGCCACGGCCTGAGCAACGCTGCGCTAGGTTATGTCCCGCTCCGGAGCTTCCGGGGCGGGACTTCTTGTATCTGTCCAAGGTTTAAGGGACGGACGGACCCAAAACCGGTATCCATCGCCAACGGTCGCGCCCCAGGGTCGAATCGGGAGAACGTCAGTCTTCCGCTTCTGGGCGCATGAGGGATTGGCTGATGCGTATTCTGATCATCGAAGACGATATCGAGGCTGCCGCCGCCATGGCGCACGGCCTCACCGAGGCCGGTTATGAGTGCGTTCACGCCGCCGATGGCGAGCTGGGCCTCAAGGAGGCAGGCAAGGGCGGCTTCGACGTGCTGATCGTCGATCGCATGATGCCCAAGAAGGATGGCGTCGAGGTCGTCGAGACCCTGCGCCGCGAAGGCGACAACACCCCGGTGCTATTCCTGTCGGCCCTGGGCGAGGTCAGCGATCGCGTGGTCGGCCTGAAGGCCGGCGCTGACGACTATCTGGTCAAGCCCTACGCCTTCCAGGAACTGACGGCCCGCGTCGAGGCCCTGTCCCGCCGTCGCGAAACCGGCGCTGTCGCCACCACCCTGAAGGTGGGCGAGCTCGAGATGAACCTCATCAACCGCACGGTCCATCGCGCCGGCAAGGAGATCGATCTCCAGCCCCGCGAGTTCCAGCTGCTGGAATTCATGATGCGCCACGCCGGCCAGTCGGTGACCCGCACCATGCTGCTGGAGAAGGTGTGGGAATACCACTTCGACCCGCAGACGAATGTCATCGATGTGCACATCTCGCGCCTGCGCAGCAAGATCGACAAGGGCTTCGACCGCGCCATGCTGCAGACCGTGCGCGGCGCGGGCTACCGGCTCGATCCCTAAGAGATAGGGCGGTCCGCCGCCGAGACCCGACATGCGTCTGCCGCGCCTCCTCCGCACCACGCCGTTTCGGCTGACCCTGCTGTTCCTGGCCCTGTTCGCAGCGGCGGCCAGCGCCTTCCTGGGCTATATCTACGTGGCCACGGCCGGTGAGGTGAACCGCCGCGCCGACGCCGAGATCAGCCGCGAGATGGAGAGCCTCGAGGCCGCCTACCGTCAGGGAGGCGTCAATGCGCTGAACCAGACCATCGTCGAGCGCGCCACCGGCGAGCGGCCGTTCCTCTATTTCCTGGCCGACAAGACCGGCAAGCGGATCTCGGGCTCGATCGAAGCCTCGCCCCTGGAAGACTTCGAGGGGGATGGCCCCAGCTGGTCCAGCTTCAAGGTCACCGAGGTTGATCTCGACGGCGCCGAGATGCGCAACGCCGCGCGCGGCGTGCAGGAGCGTCTGGCGGGCGGTGAAGTGCTGTTCGTGGGCGCCGATGTGGCCGCGTCCGAGGGCTATGTCCGCAAGATCGTCCGGGCGCTCTGGGGCGCGGGCGCCCTGGTCATTATCCTGGGACTGGCTGGCGGTGTTCTGATCAGCCGCAACGTCTCGCGAAGCATGCAGGGTTTGGTCGACCTCGTCGCCGCCGTGCAGGCGGGCGACCTGCACGCCCGGGCCAAGGTGCGCGGCGCCAGGGACGAGTATGACGAGCTGGCCGAGGGCCTCAACGATATGCTCGACCGCATCGAGCGACTTATGGGCGGGCTGCGCCACGCCGGCGATGCCATCGCCCACGACCTGCGCTCCCCCCTGACACGCCTGCGCGCTCGCATGGAAGTGGCCCTGATCGACGCCGAGAACGGCAAGGGCGATCCTGTCGCGGCGCTGGAAACGGCCCTTCAGGACGCCGACGGCGTGCTCAAGACCTTCAACGCCGTCCTGGCCATCGCCCGCCTGCAGGCCGCCGGCCAGGCGCCCGACCAGACATCCTTCGACTCCTCGGAACTGGCCCGCGACATGGCCGAGCTCTACGAGTTCTCGTGCGAGGACAAGGGGCTGGACTTCAAGGCCGAGATCACCCCGGCCCTGAACATCCGCGGCAATCGCGAGTTCATCGCCCAGGCTCTGGCCAACCTGCTCGACAACGCCATCAAATATACCCCCTCGGGCGGGGCGATCATGCTGCGGGCTCGCCGCCGTTCGTCCGGCGAGCTGGAGTTCTCGATCACCGACACCGGCCCGGGCGTCCCTGACGAGGACCGCGCCCGCGTCGTCCAGCGCTTCGTGCGCCTGGAAAACAGCCGTAGCGAACCGGGCGCGGGCCTGGGCCTGTCGCTGGTCCAGGCCGTCGCCGCCTCGCACGGCGGTCGGCTGGAACTGGCCGAAGGACCGGGCGAGTACAACGGCATGGGGCCGGGCCTGCGGGTCGCCCTGGTGCTGCCACGGATCGAATAGCGGGCAGGGCGCCGGTTTCGGTGGCGAGACTCTCGCAACTGTGGATGGCCGTCGGTTCAGGGTCGAAGCTCGCGCGAGGCTGGTCCAAGGTGGCGCTCTAATCCATGAACGCGAGTATCAGCGTGACTTTCGAAATCGACGCGATCCGCAATCGTCGCGGCTTTCTGGCCGGGCTTGGCGGGCTGGGCCTGGTGGGCGTGGCCGGCTGCGCGCCGGGCCAGATCGTGCGACCCGGGTTGGTCGCGGGTCTCGGCGACTTCAACGCCCTGCCGACCCTGGCGCCGATCCGCATGAGGCCCGACCGGATCTCGAAGATTACCGCCTGCCTGCGCCCGTTCCGCAAGGCAGGGCCGCGTCTCGATGTGGAGACCGTGGGCGACAAGACCGTGGTCCACAATTACGGCCATGGCGGCAGCGGCTGGTCGCTGTCCTGGGGTTCGGGGACCATCGCGGCGAAGAACGCCATGTCGACCGGTGAGCGCGACATCGCGGTGATCGGCTGCGGCGCCCTGGGCCTGACCACGGCGACGCTGCTGCGCCGGGCCGGGGCCAATGTCACCATCTATGCCAGCGAGCGCACGCCCGACACGCGCTCGGCCCGCGCCACCGGTACATGGTCGCCCGACTCCCGCATCGCCGCCGTTGGCGCGACCGCGCCGGGCTTCGAGGCGCAATGGGAGGAGATGTGCCGGACCTCCTACAAGGCCTATCAGACCTATCTGGGCATGGCCGGCGATCCTGTGGAATGGACCGATCGCTACACCCTGTTCGATAATCCGCCGGGCCAGAGGGGAGGGTCGCACCACCCGGACGACGTGCGTTTCGTCGAATATGTCGAGCGGGTGCGCGACATCACGCCTCGAGGCCTGGACCTGCCGGCGGGCAGCCACCCGTTCCCGACGCCCTATGCGCGGCGCGGCACGTCGATGCAGTTCAACATCGCCGAATATGCTCACCTACTGATGACCGACTATCTGCTGGCCGGCGGCAAGATCGAGACCATGACCTTCCACACGCCTGCCGATCTGGCGGTGTTGAAGCAGAAGGTGGTGGTCAACTGCACCGGCTATGGCGCGCGGGCGCTGTGGAAGGACGAGAGCATCATCCCGGTGCGCGGCCAGATCGCCTGGCTGATCCCACAACACGAGGTCCATTACGGCCTCTACTACAAGGGCGTGTCGATCCTGGCGCGACGCGATGGCATCGTGGTGCAACAGGTCGGGCAGACCGAGGCCTGGGGCTATAACGACGACAACGAGACGGCCAGCCGAAGCGAGGCCGAGGACGCCATCGCGACCATCGCCGCGCTGTACGGCAGGGCGAAGCCCCTGGCGGCCTGAGCGGCGTGCACGGCCTCCATGTCGATGGTTGGCGCCAGGGCTCTCGGCTCCAGACCACGCGGCGCAACGCTCCACACCGCCAGAAAGGTCGCCATGCTCAGGACGATCAGGCCGATGAAGCCGGCGACCTCGCGCCGTTGGCTGGGCTCGTGACGCTTGAGGGAACTCACCCGCAGGATCAGCGGGTGGGTTCCCCAACCGCAGGCGAGGGGCGAGGACGTGCGAAACATCGACACCTTCAGAAGCGCCTTGGCGTAGTCGGCTCGGATGTCGTTCCGCAGGGCCAGGACCGTGGCGTCGCAGGCCAGTTCCTGATCGATACGGGTGAAGGCCGCGCCCAGATGGATCAGCGGATTGCACCAGCCCAGGGCCCGGCAGGCGGCCAGGACCAGATTGGCGATGGGATCGCCGCGATGGATGTGAGTGCGCTCGTGCAGCAGGATCAGGCCACGCTCTCGGGTGTCGAAGCGCACTTCGAAATCGGCGGGCAGAACGATCCGGGGCCACAAGGCGCCCATCACTGCCGGCCCGGCCTTGCCCTGGGCGGCCATGCGTCGGAAGGCATATTCCTGCCACAGCATGAAGCCGGCGAAGAGCGCCACGCCAACCAACCACAGGACCAGAACCTTGAGCGCCAGACCCGGAGCCAGCGGGGCGGTGGGCGCGCCGACTTCCAGAGTTTCGGCCAGGCTGGGAAAGATGCTGGCCGCGGCGGCGGCGGGCACCAGCGCCCAAAGCCCGTAAGCCAGGCGCGGGCCGAGCAGATTACGGACCGGAACCCGCAGCAACAGAACCAGCACGATCGCGGCTGCAGCCGCGAGCTGCACCCGTGTCAGAGCCAAGGCGAGCAGTTCGATCATCTTCGCTTTCCCCTCCAAGGCCAGTCCCGATGTCTGTTTTCGGGTTTGGATGCCCAATGGTTACAACTGTAATATCACCCGTCAAGCGTGTGTCTTGCCCAAGCCGACCGGGCGGGCCACGGTGGCGCCATGACTCGCCTGCTTGAACGCCTCGCCCCGTGCGGCCCCATCGTCGATCCCAAGGCGGCCGAACGCGCCCACGAGGCGGTGCTCAAGCGCGTCGGCGAGCGCTCGGCCATCGTCGAAGCCGCCTGGCCCGCCCTGGCCCCGGTGTTTGCCGCGTCGCCCTATCTGGCCGGCCTGGCGCGGCGAGACGCACGCCGCCTGCCGTCGATCCTCGAGACCGATCCGGATGCGCGCCTGGCGCTGATCCTGACCGCCGCCGATGCCGTCGCCGCCGAGCCGGACTTCGAGACCGCCCGCCGCGTGCTGCGCGAACTGAAGGCCGACCTGCACCTGCTGACCGCTCTGTGCGACCTTGGCGGCGTCTGGGATCTGGACGCGGTGACCGGCGCCCTGACCCGCTTTGCCGACGCCGCCCTGAACGCCGCCCTGGCCCAGGCGGTCCGGCTGGAGGTCGATCGCGGCGCCTTGACCCAGGTTGGCGACACCGATGCCGGACCCGCGCCGGGCCTGTTCTGCATCGCCATGGGCAAGCACGGCGCCTTCGAGCTCAACTATTCCAGCGACATCGATTTCTCGATCTTCTACGCGCCCGAAAAGCTGCCGGTCGCGGAGGGAATCGAACCCCAGGGCGTCGCCGTGCGGATCGCCAACCATCTGGGGCGCATCCTCCAAGAGCGCACCGCCGACGGATACGTCTTCCGCATCGACCTGCGCCTGCGCCCCGATCCGTCCTCGACCCCGCCCGCCATGCCGGTCGATGCGGCCATGGATTACTACGAGAGCGTCGGCCAGAACTGGGAGCGCGCCGCCCACATCAAGGCCCGCATCGCGGCCGGCGACATCAAGGAGGGCGAGGCGTTCCTGGCGGAACTGCAGCCTTTCATCTGGCGGCGGAACCTTGATTTCGCCGCCATCGCCGACATCCATTCGATCAAGCGCCAGATCCACACCTATAAGGTCGACGACCGCCTGACCGCCAAGGGCGCGGACCTGAAGCTGGGTCGGGGCGGCATCCGCGAGATCGAGTTCTTCGTCCAGACCCAGCAGCTGATCCTGGGTGGCCGCCAACCCGACCTGCGCGGACCGCGTACGCTGGACGCGCTCGCCGCCCTGTCGCAGGCTGGCCACGTCACACCCGAAGACGCGGCCTGGCTGACGGAGGCCTATACGGACCTGCGGGCGCTGGAACACCGCGCCCAGATGATCGCCGACGACCAGACCCACAAGCTGCCGGAGTCCGATACCGACCGGAAGAGAGTCGGGGCGTTGTGGAACCACGACAATCTGCGCAGCTTCGACGCCGCCGTCGGCAAGATCCTGAAAGGCGTGAACCTGCGCTATGGCCGCCTGTTCGCGGGCGAGGAGGAACTGTCCTCGCGCTTTGGCAGCCTGGTCTTCACCGGCGTCGAGGACGATCCAGAAACCCTGGCCACGCTGAAGCGCATGGGCTTTTCCAGCCCCGAGCGCGTGGCCGCCACCATCCGCAGCTGGCACCACGGCCGTATCGCCGCCACCCGCACCGAACGGAGCCGCGAGCTCTTTACCCGCTTGGCCCCGCGCCTGCTGGACGCCGCCAACGCCACGGGCGCGCCAGACAGCGCCTTCAACCGCTTCGCCGACTTCTTCGCGTCCTTGAGTTCCGGCGTGCAGATCCAGTCGCTGTTCCTGGCCCAGCCGCGCCTGTTCGAGTTGATCGTCGAGGTCATGGCCTTTGCGCCCCGTCTGGCCGCCACTCTGGCGCGAAGACCGACGGCTTTGGACGCCCTGCTGGACCCCGCCTTCTTCGGACCCATGGAGACGCCGGAGATCGCGCCCCGGATCGCCTTGGGGGATCCCGAGGATTTCGAGGGCGCGATGAACGCCGCCCGCCGTCTGTTCCGCGACCAGAGCTTCCGCATCGGCGTGCGGGTGATGAGCGGTACGGCCGGAGCCCGTGACGTCGGCGCCGCCTTCGCAGGGCTGGGCGACCTGATCGTTGGCGGTCTGGCGCCGGCGGCGCTCGCCGAGACCGTCCGCCTCGGCGGTGACTTCCCTGGCGAGGTTGCGGTCGTGGCCCTGGGCAAGGCAGGTTCCCGCGAGATGACCGCCAAGTCGGATCTCGATCTGATGACGCTCTATGCGGCGGACGATCCGGCAGCCATGTCGTCGATCAAGGCCTGGGGCGCCGAAAGCTTCTATGCCCGCTTCACCCAGCGCCTGACTTCGGCCCTGTCGGCGCCGACAGGGGAGGGCACGCTCTACGAGGTGGATCTGAAGCTTCGGCCGTCGGGCACCAAGGGACCTGTCGCGGTCAGCTTTGCGGCCTTCGAGGACTATTACGCCCGCGAGGCCGAGACCTGGGAGTTGCTGGCCCTGACCCGCGCCCGGGTAATGTGGGCCAGTTCGCCGGCCTTCAAAGCCCGGGCCGAGGCGGCCATCGAAGCGGCCCTGCGCTGCCCGCGCGATCCGGCGAAGACCGTCGTCGACGTACTGGAAATGCGCGAGTTGATGGAACAGGAGCGTCCCGGCAAAGGTGTCTGGGATCTGAAGCTGACGCCGGGCGGGCTGGTCGATATCGAGTTCGTGGCTCAGTTCCTGCAGCTCAAACACGCGGCCGATGGCGGGCCTCTCGCGCAGAATACCGGCGAGGCGTTGGCGGCTCTGAGGGCGGCGGGCCTGGCTAACGACGCGGCCCTGGCGTCACTGGAAACTGCGTGGCGGCTGGAGCAGGACCTGTCGCAACTGATCAAGGTGGCGCTGGAGGACGGCGGCGATCCAGAGACCGAGCCCAAGGCCTTCCGCGCCCTGCTGGCTCGCGCCGGCCATGTACGCGAATTCCGCTCGCTAAAAACCAAGCTGACCAAGGCCAAGGCCGAGGCGCGGGCGGCGTTCGAGACGATCGTGCGGCGCGACGGAAAGTCCAGGGCTTGACGTTGAAAGGGGCAATGGGACGGCTTCAACCCATCGGAGACGCAAGTCACGTGCCTAGAATGAAACTGATCGCCGCCGGCGCGATCCTGATGCTCGCCGCCCCCGCCTTGGCGGCGCCGAAGGGCGCGGCCGCGCAGGACGCCAATGCCGACGGCAAGGTCACCTTGGTTGAATTCCAAGCCGGACGCGGCGGCCAGATGATGACCAAACTCGACGCCGACAAGGACGGCAAGCTGTCGCGCGCGGAGTTCTCCGCGATGCGAAAGCCCAAGGCCGATGCACCCGCCCCGGCCGCTGCGAAGACCGGAAAGGGCGCCGACCGCATGTGGTCGCGCGTCGACGCCGACAATGACGGCTTGCTGTCGCGCGGCGAGATGGATGGCTTTCTGGCCAACCGCTTCAAGCGCATGGACGCCGACAATGACGGCGCCCTGACGATGGCGGAGTTGAAGACCGGCGCCGGCAAGGCGAAGGTCGGGATCTGATGTGTCTGCGCGCGGCGAGGTGAGGTTTGGCGGCCGAGGGGAGCGATCCCGACGAGGCGCTGCTAACGGGGGTAGGCCGGGGCGACCCGGCCGCCGTTCGTCAGCTGCTGGGCCGACGCTTGCCGCGCGTTCTCGCCCTGGCCCGCCGGATTCTGAACGACGCCGGCGAGGCCGAGGACGTGGCGCAGGAGACCTTCCTGCGGGCCTGGAAACAGGCGCGTTCCTGGCGGCCGGGCGCCGCAAAGTTCGACACCTGGCTGCACCGCGTGGCGCTGAACCTCTGCTACGACCGCCTGCGCAAGCGGCGCGAGACGATCACGGCCGAGCCGCCGGAACAGGTCGACACTGGCCCGGCTCCGGACGCGGGCCTGCTGGGCGGAGACCTGTCGCGACGGGTCGAGGCGGCGCTGGCGGCCCTGCCCGAACGCCAGCGCGAAGCCATAGTGCTGTGCCACCACCAGGGGCTGGGCAATATCGAGGCCGCCGCCCTGATGACCATCAGCGTCGAGGCGTTGGAAAGCCTTCTGGGACGCGGCCGGCGGGCGCTGAAAGCGTCACTGGCCGATCTGGCCGGGCAGGGACGATGAAGGAGGTCCGGGCATGACCATGACCCTCGAACGGTTCGCCGACCTGGCTGAAATCTATGGCGGCGACGTCGCTCGCTGGCCCGAGGCCGAGCGCGAGACGGCGCGCGCCTTGCTCGCTGTCGCACCCCTGCGCCTGGAAGCGGTGCTGGCCGACGCCGCGCGATTGGACCGCCTGCTCGACCTCGCCCCCGCCCAGTCCGCAGACGCGGCCCTGCTGGGCCGGCTGATCGCCGCGGCGCCGCAACCCGCAAGCGCCGCGCGCCGCTGGCTGGCGGGCGCGGGCGCGGCTCTTGGCCTGGGTGTCGCGGCACTTGCGGGGGTCGCTGTCGGCGTGATGATCGCACAGGCAGGTCATGCCGACCCGCATCCAGCTCAGAGCGTGATCGCCACCGACTTCACCGCCGACCTGTCCGAGGCCCTCGAGGAGCCCGCCGCCCTATGACCGTTTCCCGCTCGCTGCTGATCGGCCTGATCGTCTCGGCGGCGCTCAACGTGTTTCTCGTCGGCGGGGTGGTCGGCGTGCTGTGGGTGCGCCAGACGCCTCCGACGCCTATCGAGGTCCCGCCCGTGCTCCCGCCCGCCGCGCCGGTCGCGGGGGTGATCGCGCCGCCCGTCCAGTCGCCGCCACAGCGGCCGCCGCAGCGACCGTCACTTCCCGCCGAGGTCGCGCCATCGGGCGAGAAGCGCCCGCCGCTTTGGACGGCCGGCCGGGGCCTGTCCCAGGAGAGCCGGCAGGCGATGCGGCGAACTTTGCGAGAGGCCAATCAGCGCAATCAGCCGATCGTCCGCCAGGCGCGGGCCGAGCGGCAGGCGGGGCTGCAGGCCTTCAGGGCCAAGCCCTACGATCCTGCAGTGGCCAGCCAGCATCTGGCGGCGGCGAGAGCGCTCGATGGTCAGGCGCGCACGAATGTGGAAGCCTCCCTCGCGGCGTTCGCGACGAAGCTCTCGGCCGAAGAGCGAGCCGCCTTGGCCCAGGGGCTGGAGCAGTTCTATGCGCCACGCACCCGGCCGGAGCAGCAGCGCTAGAGCCCTTTCCGACCTGATGGCTTCATCAGATTTGGGCGAAAAGGGCTCTAAATCGGAAGTTTAGAGCATTTTTCGATCCTATAACCGTTCCACACTTATCGGAAAATGCTCTAGGGACCGTTCGCGGCCATGACCATCGCCGTCCCCACCATCGGCGAGCGACTGTGTTTCCGGCGCCAGAAGCGCCGGCTCAGTCAGCTGGATCTGGCCTGCGAGGCCGAGATCTCGACCCGCCACCTGTCGTTCCTGGAGACCGGTCGCGCCGCGCCCAGTCGCGACATGGTGCTGCGATTGGCCGAAGGATTGGGCGTGCCGCTGCGTGAGCGCAACGCTCTGCTGCTCGCCGCGGGCTTCGCGCCCGTGTTCCCCGAGCGGCCGCTGGACGACCCGGGGCTGGAGGCAGAGAAGATAGCCGTCGAAGCGCTGCTGGAAGCCCACATGCCGTTCCCCGCCCTCGCCATCGACCGGCGCTGGACCATGCTGACCCACAACGCCTCGGCTGGGCTGCTGATGGACGGTGTCGACCCCAAGCTGCTGGAGGGGCCGGTCAATGTGCTGCGGCTGAGCCTGCACCCCGACGGCGTCGCGCGCCGGATCGCCAATCTCGCCGAGCTGCGCGGCCACATCCTGTCGCGTTTGCGCCGGGAGCTGGCCGACAACGGCGACGCCGGGCTGGCCGACCTGATCAGGGAGCTATCGGCCTATCCCGGCGGCGAGGCCCACCCGCGCGGCGGCGAAGGCATGATCGCCGTGCCGCTGAGGCTGAATACGCCCGCCGGCGAGCTGTCGTTCCTGACCACCACCATGACCTTCGGCGGGGCGCTGGACGTCACCGTGCCGGAGCTGACCATCGAGACCTTCCTGCCGGCCAACCCGCAAACCGCCGCCGCCTTGCGGGCGGCGACCGGACGCTAGGCCGAGAGGATCAGCCGGATCGTGTCGCGATAAAGCAGGATCTGGCGACCGCCCTGGATGGGGTCCCTCAGCGCCTTGGACAGCAGGATCGCGCCCTCGGCGATAACCACGATCCGGTAACCGTTTCACACTTATCGGAAAACGCTCTAGCCGCTGATCGGCCTGGCGGCTGACGCGCTCTACCTGACAATCGGCACTCCGACGCCGTTTCTGCGGGCGCAATGGCTGGGCTGGTTCGTGGGCCGACCCGAGATGCACGCCGTGCACCACGAGCGCGACGTCGATGCTTTCAACTATTGCGACCTGCCGGTGATCGACGCGATCTTCGGCGCCTATCGCAATCCCAGGACCGTTGGTCTGAGGACTGGAACCCCTCCCTTCACGGGGAGGGGCTTAGCCGTTTACGCGCCGTAGATGATCGAGATGGTCTCGGCGACGCAGGCGGGGCGTTCCTCGCCTTCGATCTCGATAGTGCATTCGTTCTTCATCTGCAGGCCGCCGGCCTTCGGCTCGACGCTCAGCAGCTTCTGGCGCATGCGCACCTTCTTGCCGACCCGGACCATGCCGGTGAAGCGGACCTTGTCGCAGCCATAGTTGATGCCGCGCGTCACGCCGTTGACGTGCAGGATGCCGGCCCCCAGCATCGGGATCAGAGACAGGGTGAGGTAGCCGTGAGCGATCGGGCCGCCGATCTCGCGGGTGGCGCGCTCGACATCGATATGGATCCACTGGTGGTCGCCGGTGGCTTCGGCGAACAGGTTGACCCGCTCCTGGCTGACCTCGACCCAGTCCGAAACGCCGACTTCCTGACCGACCAGGCTGGCGATATCCGCATAGGCGACTTGTCTCATGGCGCTCTCCCAAACACGTCTTTTGTAAACAGTTGTTTGATTGATCCCATGACCCGCCGTCTTCGGCAAGGTCGCCTTCAGGCGATCCGCTTACCACCTTCCGCCCAGTAAGCATCCCGGATCAGCCGCTTGTAGAGCTTGCCCGTCGCGTGGCGGGGCAGTTCCTGCATGAAGTCGATCCGGCGCGGTGACTTCACATGGCTGAGATTGGCGCGGGCGAAGGTCATCAGTTCCTCGGCCAGGGCGGTCTGGTCACCGGTCCAGTCCATCGGCTGGATCACCGCCACGACCTTCTCGCCCATCTCCTCGCACGGCGCGCCGACCACGGCGGCGTCGGCCACCTTGGGGTGGGTGATCAGCAGGTTCTCGATCTCCTGCGGATAGATGTTCACCCCGCCGCTGATGATCATGAAGCTCTTGCGGTCGGTCAGATAGAGGTAGCCCTCTTCGTCGACCCAGCCCACGTCGCCCAGGGTGGTCCAGCCGTGCTGATTGTAGCTCTCGGCGGTCTTGTCGGGGGCGTTGTGGTAGTTCACCGCCGGGCCGTCGGCGAAATAGACACCGCCCTCGGTGCGGACTGGAAGCGGGTCACCGTTCTCGTCGCAGATACGCAAGGTCCCCAACACCGCCTGGCCGACGCTGCCCTTGTGGGTCAGCCAGTTCTGCGAATTGATCCAGCAGAAGCCGTTGCCTTCCGTGCCGGCGTAATATTCGAAGATCACCGGACCCCACCAGGCGATCATCTGTTCCTTGACCGGGACAGGGCAGGGGGCGGCGGCGTGGATCGCCGATTTCATTGACGAGACGTCGTACCGCGCTCGCACCTCTGGCGGCAGTTTCAGCATCCGCACGAAGTGGGTCGGCACGAACTGGCCGCAGGTGATCCTATGCTTCTCGATCAGGTCCAAGGCCGCCTCGGGATCGAACTTTTCCATGACGATGACCGTGCCGCCCAGCTTGTGGACGCTCATGCACCAGCGCAGCGGGGCGGCGTGATAAAGCGGCGCGGGCGACAGATAGAGGCTGTCGCCGCTGAAGCCGAACAGGCCCTGGGCCATCATGAACAGGGCGTTGGGCGCGTCGATCGGCCCCCCGCTCAGGGCCGGCTTCACCCCCTTGGGCCGGCCGGTGGTGCCGGACGAATAGAGCATGTCCGAACCCGCGCTCTCATCGCTGATCGGCGTTTCAGGCATGGCCGCGCGGGCGGTTTCGAGGTCTGCATAGAGACCGTGAGCGCCGCCGACGGCGTAGAGCGTCAGGCCTGGAACCAGCGCCGGAATCTCGTCAATCAGCGGCCCCATGGCGGTCGAGGTGATGAACACCTTAGCCCCGCAGTCCTGCAGAATGTACTGCGTCTCGGCCGCCGTCAGCTTGGTCGAGACGCACACATAGTAGAGTCCGGCCCGTTGAGCCGCCCAGGCGATCTCGAAGAACCGGGCGTTGTTCTCCATCAGGATGGCCATGACGTCGCCCGTCTCCAGGCCCAGGAACCGAAACAGCTGTGCCCCCTGGTTCGACCGCGCATCAAGTTGGGCGTAGGTCACGACCTCGCCCGAGCCGGCCATGATGTAGGCGGGCTTTTGCGGTTGGGTCTGAGCGTGGAGGTAGGGGTGCATGCCAGCGAACCTTGGATGACTTCTGGAGCGGATTGATCTAGATTGGTTGTCTAGAAGCGGAGGCGGTGATGGCGCTTAGCATCAAGACCGAAGAGGCCGACCGCCTGGCGCGCGACCTCTCCCGACTGACTGGCGAGACGATGACGGAAGCCGTGACCGTAGCCCTGCGCGAGCGGCTGGCGCGGACGCGGGCGAAAAATGTCGAAGATCCGCACGCCCTCATCGAGAGCGTCCATCGCTTGATCGACAGCTGGGGAGAGATCGACCGCCGACCTGTCACTCGCCAAGAATGGATTGAGGCGGGAGGCGATGACGTGGATCTGGCGCTGTTGGCCGCGGAACGCAGCTGATGGTCGTCGACACCTCCGCGGTCGTCGCGATCATCCTGCGCGAGCCGGCCGGGGATAGGTTGCTGGACCGCATCGTGGCGGCCCCGTCGCGAGAGATCTCGATGGCCAGCTATGTCGAAGCCGCTTCGGTGCTGGGGCCCCGCGGTGTGACGCACGAGCGGCTTGACGCCTTTCTGCAATCCCTGAGCATCACCCTGGTCCCGGTCGATGAAGCCCAGGGCCGCGCAGCCATCCAGGCCAGGGTCGCCTATGGCAAGGGCACAGGGCATCCGGCTCAGCTGAACTTCGGCGACACCTTCACCTACGCCCTGGCCAAGGTGCGCGGGGCACCCCTGCTGTTTGTCGGCGATGACTTTGCCCATACCGATCTGGTCTCCGCCTTGACCTGAGCCTTAAGCCGCCGCCATCGCCTTGGCGTCCTGCAGGATCATCGCCGCGCCCTTCTCGCCGATCATGATGGTCGGGGCGTTGGTGTTGCCCGAGACCAGGCGCGGCATGATCGAGGCGTCGACCACCCGCAGGCCGTCCACGCCGCGCACCTTCAACTGGGCGTCGACCACGGCCATTGGCCCGGCACCCATCGCGCAGGTGCCGACCGGATGATAGAGGGTTGACCCCGAGGCGCGGGCGTATTCGAGCAACATCTCGTCGGTCTCGAAGCCGGGACCGGGGTTCATCTCGTGGTCCACATACTTGGCGATGGCCGGCTGCTCGGCGATCTTGCGGGCCCATTTCAAACCGGCGATGGCGACTTCCTGGTCCAGCGGATCGGACAGGTAGTTGGCGAAGATGGCCGGATAGTCCGACGGATCGGCCGACTTGATGCGGATATGGCCCCGGCTTTCCGGGCGCAGCTGGCAGGGGGCGATGGTCATGCCCGGAGAGCCTTCCAGCTCCATCTTCTGTTCGTTGAACAGCTTGTCCAGATCCATGGTGGCCGGCAGGATATGGAACTGGATGTCAGGTCCCGAAAGATCCGGCCGTGACTTGCAGAAAGCGGCGACGTGCGCGGCCGACAGGGTCAGCAGGCCCTTGCGGAACAGCACATATTTCAGCGCCTCGGCCGCCAGGCGACCGCCCTTGCTCATCTCGTTGACCGTCAGGGTGCCGGCCGTCAGGCGATAGCGGACGCCGGTCAGATAGTGATCCTGCAGGTTTTCGCCGACGCCGGGAATGTCGGAGACCACGGCGATCCCGTGCTGGCGCAGAAGCTCGCCATTGCCGATACCCGACAGCTGCAGCAGCTGCGGCGAGTTTACCGCCCCGCCCGCCAGGATCACTTCGGCTCGCGCCTTGGCGGTGCGCTTGACGCCGTTCTGGACGAACTCGACCCCGGCGGCGCGCTTGCCTTCGAAGATCACGCGGCTGGCCAGGGCGCCCGTCTCGACCCGCAGGTTCGCGCGCTTCATGGCCGGGTGCAGATAGGCGACGGCGGCCGAGCAGCGCGCGCCGTTCTTCTGGGTCACCTGATACCAGGTGGCGCCTTCCTGCTCCTTGCCGTTCAGGTCGTCGTAGCGCGGGATGCCGGCCTGGTCGCAGGCCTCGATCAGGGCCTCGGAAATGGGATTGCCGTCGCGCATGTCGGCGACGTTCAGCGGGCCGCCGGTGGCGTGCAGATCGCAGCCGCCGCGCTCCTGGTGCTGAGCCTTGCGGAACCAGGGCAGGACGTCGTCCCAGGCCCAGCCCTCGCAGCCCAGTTGCCGCCAGCCGTCATAGTCGGCCTGCTGGCCGCGCACATAGAGCATGGCGTTGATCGAGGACGAGCCGCCCAGCACCTTGCCGCGCGGCCAGACATGCTGGCGCCCGCCCGTGCCGGGGTCGGGCTCGGTGGTGTAGAGCCAGTTGACCTTGGGGTCCTTCAGGGTCGAGGCGTAGCCGACCGGGATGTGGATCATCAGGTTGGAGGCGAACTGGGAAAGGTTCTTGGTCGGCCGATCGTCGCCGCCGGCTTCCAGCAGCAGCACCTTGAAGCGCCCGTTCTCCGACAGCCGCGCGGCCAGCACGCAGCCGGCCGAACCGGCGCCCACCACGATGTAGTCTGCCTCGACGATCCCGGTCATCTCTTCCTCCCAAGAGCCGTCCGCGTGTGTCCGCGTGATCGGCGTTCAGTCACAATGCGCGGGACTTGCGGGAACGCAAAGGCTCACCTTGCGTCAGTTGCCGTCGCGGCGCCGTTGGCGCCCCGTTTTTACCGGTTATCGTCGTCTCAAAGAACGATGTTCCCGGGAGAAGACGCGTGGATCTGATCAGCCAGACAGTGGTGGACGGCAAGGCCGGACCGGGCGCCGGGACCACCTATCCAACCCTGCCCGATGTCGATCTCGCCGACATCTTCCGCTTCGCCAAGGGCCAGCCCTTCGCCGACTATGCCCGCATGCGGGCGGAGGCGCCGGTGATGTGGCACGCCGAACCCTATGGCGGCCCCGGCTTCTGGGCGGTGACCCGCCACGACGACGTCATGACGGTGAACGGCGACCCAACCACCTATTCCTCGCAGCGCGGCGGCATATTGATGGCCATGGGCCCGCCCGACCGCCGCCACGCCCTGCTGTTTAGGGCGTCGATGGACACCATGATCAATCTCGACGCGCCGCATCACCTGCAGCTGCGTCGCGAGCACATGCCCTATTTCACCCCGTCCTATCTGCGCGGGATCACCGAGGCGGTGCGGGGCGAGGTCACCCGGTTGCTGGACGCCATGGAGCCGCTGCTGGAGGGGGGGGCGACCATCGACATGGTCGAGCACTTCTCCAGCGTGCTGCCGCTCTTTACCCTGTGCGAAATCCTCGGCGTGCCGCCCGAGGATCGCAGCAAATTCCTGAAATGGATGCACTATCTGGAGCGGGCCCAGGACCTGGCCGTGCAGCAGGCCGCCGCCCCGATCACCCCGACCCTGGAGCTGATGCAGTTCGTCCAGGACTTCAACACCAATGTCGAGGAGATGTTCGACTACGGCCGGACCATGCTGCTCAAGCGGCGCGAGGACCCCAGGCAGGACCTTATGACCGCCATCGCCCGCGCTCAGGTCGATGGCGCCCTGCTGGCCGATGAGTACCTGGACGGTTCATGGCTGCTGATCGTCTTCGCGGGCAACGACACCACCCGCAACACCCTGTCGGGCGCGATGAAGCTGCTGACCGAGTTTCCCGACCAGAAGCAGGCCCTGATCGATGATCCCGGCCTGCTCGGCGGCGCGGTCGATGAGTTCATCCGCATGGTCAGCCCGGTGATCTACATGCGCCGCACGGCCACGACCGATGTCGAGCTCAATGGACAGCAGATCCGCGAGGGCGAGAAGGTGATCATGTACTACGGCGCGGCCAACCGCGATCCGGAGGTATTTCCCGATCCCGACCGCCTGGATGTACGCCGTTCCAACGCCGGCAAGCACATCGCCTTCGGCTACGGCCCCCACACCTGCATCGGCAAGCGCGTGGCCCAGATCCAGCTGGAGGAGGCCTATCGCCAGATCCTGGCGCGCTTCCCCGATCTGAAGGCGACCGGCGAGATGGAGATCGCGCCCAACAACTTCGTCCATGCGATCAGCAAGCTGATGGTCAGGCGGGGCTAGGCTCGTTCAAGTCTCGCGGAAGCCGAACCGGCGTTCGGGGGCCGCCGCTTCGGCCGCCGAAAGCTGGGTTGGCGTGGTCAGGGCGAAGGCGCGGAAGTCCCGGCGGATGTGGTGATCTGTACGTCGTCAGAAGTTTTGAGACAGCCGGGTCGCGGATTTAGCGGAGGGTTGGCCTCATCTGGGGTTGATATCTAGGCGGCGATTTTGCGGTGCTGCAAGCGCCGATGTTCGAGGGTCTGTCGCTTGACGCTGGCGCGGCGGCGCAGGATGTCGGCGGCCCGGCCGAAGTAGGCGTCGGCCGGCGTCACATTCTCCAGGCTCTCGTGATAGCGGGCGTGGTTGTAGTGCTCGATGAAGGCGCCGATCTGGGCCTCCAGGTCGCCGGGCAGATAGTAGTTCTCCAGCAGGATGCGGTTCTTCAGGGTCTGGTGCCAGCGCTCGATCTTGCCCTGGGTCTGGGGATGGTATGGCGCGCCCCGGACGTGTTTCATCTCCTGCTTGCCCAGCCAGTTGGCAAGTTCGCCCGAGATGTAACTTGAGCCGTTATCCGACAGCAGACGCGGCTTGTGCCTGACGCTGACCTGGTCGCAGCCCGACGCGCTGAGTGCCAGCTCCAGGGTGTCGGTGACGTCCCCCGCCTTCATGGTCGTGCACAGCTTCCAGGCGATGACGTAGCGCGAGAAGTCGTCCAGGATCGTCGACAGATACACCCAGCCCCAGCCGATGATCTTGAAGTA